>CAXNEI010000070.1:0-6528 GCA_964201195.1 Gammaproteobacteria bacterium | reverse complement strand
AGGGGCACGGCATGCCGTGCCCCTACTGCCTATTAAAAAGGAATTTCTAAACTCGGATCAATACGCAATAAATTATCGCGGAAAATTTGTTGAATTGCTTTTAATCGTTCTTCAGTATTCGCTTCAAAGCGCGCGACTAATACAGGTGTGGTATTTGACGCACGAACTAAGCCCCAACCATCTGGATAATCCACTCGAATGCCATCAATCGTGGTAATGGCGCCGCCACCGGTTGTTGCGGTTTGTACAAATTGCTCAACAAGTGTGAATTTCCTATCGTCATCTACTGCAATATTTATTTCCGGTGTTGAAATGCTTTGTGGTAGCTCTGCAAAAATAGCTTCGCTTGAACGTAGATCATTCGATAATAATTCTAATAATCGAGCCGCACTATACAGCGCATCGTCAAAGCCCAGCCAACGATCATTAAAGAAAATATGGCCGCTCATTTCTCCGGCTAACGGCGCCTTGGTGCTGAGCAGTTTATTTTTAATAAAAGAATGTCCTGTTTTCGACATCACCGGGCGACCACCTAACTGACTAATAAGATCTGGTAGATGGCGAGTACATTTAACGTCAAAAATAATTTCAGCGCCAGGAGAGCGAGAAAGTACATCTTTAGCGAATAACATTAATAACCGATCAGGATAAATAATGGTACCGGCAGAGGTTACTACGCCCAAGCGATCACCATCGCCATCTAAGGCAATCCCAATATCGGCGCGTTGCGCCTTAACCTCAGTAATAAGTGCTGCGAGATTTTCAGGTTTGCTGGGATCAGGATGATGATTGGGAAAATTCCCATCAATTTCACAATAGAGCGGAATCACCTGACAGCCTAATGCGGTGAGCAACTCCTGAATTAATGGGCCTGCGACACCATTGCCCGCATCCACGACTACCGCCATAGGTTTTGCCAAACTAATATGTTGGGTAATGCGTTTGATATAGTCTCCGCTCACGTTTTTTTGCACCACTAAGCCGGGAGTTTTTCCGCGAGTCAGTTGATTTTTTTCAATACGACCGCGTAATTTTTGGATTTCTTCTCCGGCAAGCGTCTGATCCCCTATCACCATTTTCAAACCATTATAATTAGCTGGATTATGACTACCGGTGAGCATAACACCCGATAGGGAAGCTAATTGTTTAGCAGCAAAATACAGCACAGGCGTGGGCACCATGCCGACATCTTGCACTGCACAACCGGTTTCCGTAATGCCAGAAATCAGCGCAGCGCGCAAATCGTCTCCAGATAAACGGCCATCTCTTGCTACGGCCATAATATTTTTGCCTTTGCTCAAGGCTTCGCTACCCAAGGCTTGGCCAATCAGCCGCACATCCTCTGCGGTGAGGGTATCGTTAAAAATACCGCGAATATCATAGGCGCGAAAAATACTGGCGGGCGGCACAGCAGATTTTATTCTTGCTGATAAAGCCGCAGTTGCTGCTGCTCTGGAAATAACAGGTACGCTCGGTGCTTCAGCAGGATTTTCTTTAACCAGTAATTTATAAATGAAGGGAAACATCATCAGCAATAATAAAACTAATAACCCTGTGCCGAGCATCACTATGAGCCAAAAGCTCAGCGCATTATTGGTGAAAGGGTGAAAATCAGGATCGAGAAAAATTTTAGTATTCCAGCCAGCCGCATTGTGCACAGTGCTGGTATAGGGGCTATTAATCCATTGATTGTTGCCTGATTGATAGAGCGTCCACGCCTTGCCCTGCAAGAGCTGCGTATAAGCAGTTTGACTGGCAGTCATATGACCGAGCAGTGCTTGGAAATCAATATTCATCACTAACACGCCTAACGGCGTTGGCGTTACTGTTGGATTGGTATGCGCAATGGGATAAACCAAAGTCAGTAGCTGTTTGTTTTGCGCTTGTTGTACACGGGGTCGAGGTGCTTTTCCATCGAAAGCATCGCTGAGTAATTTGAGTGTGCTGAAGCTAATCGGTGGGAAAATGGTCATGTCAGGTTGCAGATTAGGCTGAGTAAACACTTGAATGTCCACCACATCAGGAATCAGTGCTTTAATTTGTGCAATAAATACAGTTTGTGCGGGGAGATCTTGTTGCTCGATGGCGTGTCTTAAAGCTGGCTGTTCGGCAACGCGACGCGTTAATTCTTGCAGGTGAGTCACTCGAGCATCGAGGCTATTGAGAAAAGTGTGAGCTTGCTGTTGCGCAATGGCTTTGCCCGCTAAGCGCGTGTTTTCAACAAAAGCATTTTGATAGAGAAAAAATCCCATCAACACAGAAATCAGTGCGCAGTTGAGTGCAATGGCCCAGAGTGTTCGACCGCTACGTTTAGTTGGATTGAGCAGCGAGAGCCCACTCGATTTTTTTAGAAAAGATGTCCATTGAGAAAAAACGTTTTTCATTCCCTGCCCCGTAGAAGTACATTTTGAATTTACGCACTATGCATTTGCTCAGCGATGATTGCAATCAGTTGCGCAGCAATTTTTATTTTAGTTGTTTTTGGCAACAGCATTTTATTGCCTGTTGATGCTGAATAAATCGTCACTGCGTTGTCATCCACATTAAATCCGATGGATGAATCGCTTACGTCATTAGCGACAATCATATCCAGTTGTTTGCGGTTGAGTTTTTCTTGCGCATGGTTTTCTACTTGCTGAGTTTCTGCAGCAAAGCCTACACAAAAAGGTTTTGGTTGTTGTCGTGCAACAGTTGCAAGAATATCGATAGTGGGCTCGAGCGTCAGCGTCAATGGTGTGTTAGTTTTTTTCAATTTTTCTGTTGCGATATGAGTGATTCGATAGTCAGCAACGGCGGCTGCTGCAATAAAGAGATCGCAGTCAGCGCAGGCTGTTTGGCAGGCTTCTAACATCTGTTGTGCGGAGGCAACTTGAATGACGGTGATGTTTGCTGGTGCAGTCAGCGCTACCGGCCCGCTAATTAAAGTCACGTGTGCACCGGCTTGTTGTGCAGCTTGCGCTAAGGCATAACCCATTTTTCCTGAGCTGCGATTGCTCAGGTAGCGCACTGGATCGATGGCTTCTTGCGTAGGGCCAGCAGTAATCACCACGGTTTTTCCTGCGAGCTTTCCTATTAATAAAGACGCCGTGAAAACACTATTGAGGCGCGCCACAATTTCTGTTGGTTCAAGTAAACGCCCTGGGCCCTGATCACCGCAGGCTTGGCTGCCCACTGCAGGGCCCCATAACTCAATATTGGCTTCACGTAATCCTTCGCAGTTTCTTTGGGTCAATGCATTTCGCCACATGGCTTGGTTCATCGCTGGCGCTACGGCAATAGGTGCTGAGGTAGCGAGGCATAGAGTGGTGAGTAAGTCATCGGCAAAACCCTGCGCCAATCGAGCGATAAAATTGGCTGAAGCAGGCGCTACTAAAACAAAATCCGCCCATTTCGCCAAGCTAATATGATCCATCGCCGCTTCTGAAGTGGCATCTAATAAATGGGTGTGGACCGCTTGACCAGAGACTGCCTGAAAAGTTAGCGGACTCACAAAAGCAGCGCCGCCTTCGGTGAGCACCACGCGAATTTCTGCGCCTGCCTCTTTTAGTAGTCGCACCAGTTCCGCCGCTTTATAAGCAGCAATACTACCGGTGACGCCTAAGACAATCTTTTTACCTGCAAGGCTAGCCATAAAATTTCACCGTGATACTATTGCGCTGCTTTTTAACGTGTTCGAAAAGACTAGTGTAGCCAGGGAAGGAGCCCACAACAATGGCAATATCAAATTGGCCCGAGGCCGAGCGTCCGCGAGAGCGACTGATCAAGAATGGTGCTGCCAGTCTGTCAGATGCTGAGTTGTTAGCCATTTTCCTCAGAACCGGTGTCAAAGGCCAAACTGCAGTGGATTTAGCGCGAGCATTATTGGAGCAAGCGGGTAGTTTGCGAGATCTACTTGCCCAAGATGAAAAAACTTTTTGCCGAGCCCGTGGCTTGGGGCCAACCAAATACATCATGCTGCAAGCTACTTTAGAGTTAGGTCGGCGCTATCTAAAAGAAGATTTAGAAAAGGGCTGTGTGTTTTCTAAGCCTGCTTTGGTCGTTGATTATCTCACTGCTCAGTTGCGAGCACGCTCACGAGAAGTTTTTGCTTGTCTTTATTTAGACGCCCAAAATCGGTTGTTGCACTATGCTGAGTTGTTCGAGGGCACGATTAATTCGGCAGTGGTCTATCCGCGAGAAGTGCTGACCACCGCGATTCAATATCAGGCAACTGCGGTGATTCTTGCGCATAATCATCCTTCTGGTTGCGCAACGCCGAGTAAAGACGACCACCTGATCACTCAGCGACTCCAGCAAACCTTACAATTAGTGGATATTGAAGTGCTCGATCACATCATCATTGGCGATGGACAGCATACTTCTTTTGCTGAGGAAGGGTTTTTAGGGAATAAATCTTCTATTAACTTGTAGTTAGCTCTCGCTTTTGGTATAAAACGCCGCCTGTTTTACTTTGGAGATGAATCATGTCTCGAGAATGTATGGTTACTGGAAAAAAACCAATGTCCGGTAACAACGTGTCCCACGCCAACAACAAAACCAAGCGCAAATTTAATCCAAATTTGCATCAGCATCGTTTTTGGGTGGACTCTGAGAAAAAATTTGTACGTTTGCGGGTGTCCGGCAAGGGCATGCGTATTATTGACAAGAAAGGTATCGACCAAGTGTTGCTTGAAGTGCGTGCCAAAGGTTTTAACGTTTAACCTGCTTAAATTAAGAGCGATTAAGTTATGAGAGAGAAAATTCGACTGGTGTCTTCGGCGGGTACTGGGTATTTTTATACTACGACCAAAAACAAGCGCACTAAGCCTGAAAAGCTGAAGAAAAAAATGTTCGACCCTAAAGTACGTCAGCATGTGGAATTTGTTGAGGCGAAAATTAAGTAAGCGACTCGTTTGCTTTAGTTAAGATCGCCTGAAAAAATAGCCTCGATTAAAGAAGATTAATCGGGGCTTTTTTGCGTCTTGGAGCTTGTTTGTATCTCTTTCGAAGGTCAACAGACCAAGTGAGTGTGTTTATTCTGAAACGACCTTAAAACACAGGATGTGTTTTTGGTAGTGCCAGGGATGGCTGTATTGTCGTGGAAGAATAATGCGCTCACTGAGTTAGCCAACTGGATAATCTATGTCAAACGCAAATTGGTTACTCCCCGACGGAGTAGAAGAAATTTTGCCGCCACAGGCTTGGGCATTAGAAGCATTACGTCGTCGCGTACTGGATCTCTATCGTGCAGCAGGTTATGACCTAGTATTTCCACCGCTGATTGAATATCGCGATGCATTATTAGTCGGGGCAGGCGATGACATTGCGCTGCAAACTTTCACCCTAACAGATCCTTTAAGCGGGCGCCTATTAGGTATTCGCGCTGATATGACACCACAAGTAGCCCGTATTGATGCTTATCGATTGCAGCGTTCCGAGCCTACTCGTTTATGTTATTGCGGTTCAGTATTACGCGCACAACCACAAGAACTTGGCGCAAGCCGCACCTTGATTCAAACCGGTGTGGAGCTCTATGGCGACACCGAGCTAGCAAGTGATTTAGAAGTCATTTCTTTATTAATTGCCACATTAAAAATAGCGGGTTGTACTTCCCTTTGTTTAGGGTTGGGTCACGTAGGTATTTTAGAGGGCTTGTTAAAAGGTTCTGCAGTGACTGCTTCTCAACAACAGCAGTTATTAGATATTTATGAGCGCAAAGCCATTCCTGAATTAAATGCTTTTGTTGAAACAGAAATTACCGGCGCTGAATTGAAAAAATATTTGCGTGAACTCGCTCATTTACAAGGCGACGTTTCACTGTTAAAAACTGCGCGTCAACAATGGGCGTCTGCTGCACCGGCAGTGTTAGCTGCCATCGATTATTTGCAGCAGGTCGTTGATATATTACAAGCTGATCATCCTGAAGTGACTTTATATGTGGATCTCAGCGAATTTCGTGGTTACCACTATCACAGCGGAATTGTATTTGCTGCTTATCAAGCGGGTATTGGTCGAGCTATTGCGCAAGGTGGGCGTTATGATCACATAGGTGAAGCCTTTGGCCGCACGCGACCTGCCACCGGATTTAGTACAGATTTGTCACAGTTAATTCGCAATTAATTTAAGAGAAATTAAAGATGGGTAAGAACGTAGTAATTCTTGGCACTCAATGGGGTGATGAAGGTAAAGGCAAAATCGTGGACTTGCTGACTGAGCAAGTGCAAGCCGTGGTGCGTTATCAAGGTGGCCATAATGCCGGCCATACCTTAGTGATTGACGGTGAAAAAACCGTATTGCATTTAATTCCCTCCGGTATTTTGCATGCTGGTGTGCAGTGCTATATCGGTAATGGCGTGGTGCTGTCTCCCGAAGCTTTATTAAAAGAAATTGCGGGATTGGAAGAGCGCGGCGTGCCGGTACGTGAACGTTTATTATTAAGCGCGAGTTGCCCCTTAATATTACCTTATCATGTGGCTATTGATCAGGCGCGAGAAAAAGCTCGTGGTAAAACAGCTATTGGTACTACGGGGCGTGGTATTGGTCCCGCCT
>CAXNEI010000069.1:0-6631 GCA_964201195.1 Gammaproteobacteria bacterium | reverse complement strand
ATTTCCATATTGAATAGGACTACCCCGACCTACAAAAATCACATCATTTTTTAGTAGTAGGGGCGCTGCTTGCTGCGCCCTTGATCGGCCATGTTTTTATTTGGGCGCAGCAAGCGGCGCCCCTACAGAAGAAATTGCAATATCTATCTTCCACTCTGCGCTCTAAGCAACAAAGCATTCACCGAATTGCGAAATTGCAACGTGCGAGTGTAAGGGGAAAAATTTGCATACTGTACTGCTTTACGCGCCCACTGTTCAGCTTCTGCATAACGACCTTGCGCCAAATGAATTTCCGCTAAGCGTTTATAAGCTACTGCAGATTTGGGTTGAATCCGTAATGCGCGCTCGATACTCACGCTGGCTGCTACATAATTGCGTTTTTTCTTTTCTTTATCTGCTTGCATTAATAATTGCACCATAGCCGGTGGTAAACCAATAAATTCGATGGAGACACTCGGTGCACGCACTTTCGGCGGCAACACAGGAGTGACCGGCAAAGGCGTCACTGTCATTTCTTCGTTAGGTAGGTCAGGTTGTTGATCTAATAAAAAAGGTTCTAATTCTTCAGGCAATGACTCTGTAGAAGGCTCAACCAGTTTTTTTTGCAATGGCGGCGGCAGCTGAGGTTGCGCAATAGGTAATGACCGAACCGACGGCGCAGTCTGTATAGGTTTTTCTACGGGCACTACCAGCTTAGGTTGTTCGCGAACACTTTGACAACCCGCAAGCGCTACTAAGAAAACTAACGGAAATACAACCAACAGAATAAAATTTTTCATGAGCCTATCGCCTCAAGAGAATCCGGTTCACTGGCTTCAATAGAATCCGCTGCTTGGCCATTAAAAATTTGTTCTAACCAATCTGCCGGTTTTTGTTTTTCCGCACAAGGGCCATACACAGTGGGAATATTCCGTTTACGCATCGCCACTTGCATACTGTTCTCACAATTTTGCAAACTCAAGGCACCAGTTTTTGCATCAACCCAAACTCTTTCCACATCTTCTGGCTGAGTTAAATTTAATGGCGTAGGCCGCGCTTGCTGCATAAAATTAGTCCATAACCTTAATGCGCCTGTTGCACCGGTTAAATGCGTAGGCCCATTATCATCACGCCCCAACCAAGCCACTGCTAAATAATTTCCGCTCATCCCCACAAACCAACTATCCCGATTATTATCAGTGGTTCCGGTTTTACCAGAAAAACCTAAACTGGAGGATAATTGTTGATAGGCTGCGGCAGCTGTACCACGCCACATGACTTGCTGCAAAGCAGACTGTAATAAATAAATCGGCGTAGCATCAAATTTTTGCTGCACCTCTAAAGGATAATGCACTAAAGGTTTTCCGCGATTATCTACCACTTCAAGAATCCCGCGAATCGGACTAGAAAATCCATTCGCAGCAATAGTTTGATACATAGTCGTTACTTCAAACGGCGTTAATTCCACCGCACCGAGCAATAAAGAAGGCACTGGTTGTAATTCTTTCGTTATGCCTAATTGATGCAAGGTCTGAATCACTTTGCGCAATCCCACATCCATGCCCAAGTGTGCTGTAGCCAGATTATAAGAATGCACTAACGCATCCTGCAAAAGAACATCGCCATGTATTTTTTTATCATAATTACTCGGCTGCCAAACATTACCGGAAGGTAACGCCATTTTAATCGGCTGATCTTTTAATACGGAATTTAATTCATAATCAGCAGAAGTCAGCGCCGTTAAATAAACAGCAGGTTTAATTATCGAACCCACTTGTCGTTGCGCGTCTAACACGCGATTGAATCCGGCGTAACGCGGCGCAGCATCAGAAACCATGGCAAGAATTTCTGCATTATCGGGACTGGTGACGATCAGTGAACCTTGTAATTTCTCCGTTCTCTGCAAACTTCTCACGGTATTAATCATCGCTCGCTCGGCCACTTCTTGCACATGCGGATCCAAGGTAGTAAAAATTCTTAAGCCTTCATTACGCAAATCTTTTTCTTTATAGTTCTGCAATAATTGTCGCTTAATTAAATCCATAAAAGCCGGATAACGATTAGTGCTTTCCTCTGCATTAGACACCACGCCTAATGACTGAGCTTTAGCAGAACGCGCTTGTTTTTCGCTGACTAACCCAGTTGCAACCAACAGATCGATCACTTGATTCCGCCGCTCTTTTGCGCGCTGAGGATTACGATAAGGATTGTAATAAGACGGCCCTTTAATCAAAGCCACTAACAAAGCAGCTTGATGTAATTTTAGTTCCGCAAAAGGTCGACCAAAATAAAATTCGCTGGCCAAACCAAATCCATGAATAGCGCGCGGACCCGATTGGCCTAAATAGACTTCATTTAAATACGCTTGCAGAATTTCTTGTTTGTTGTAGTGCAGCTCAATTAATACCGCCATATAAGCTTCGGTGAGTTTACGACTGAGTTTGCGCTCACTGGATAAATACATATTTTTAATTAATTGTTGCGTCAGTGTACTGCCACCTTGCGCAAAACGCCCTTGCGCTGCATTGACTAACAAAGCCCGCGCCATACCACGCAGAGAAATACCATGATGATGAAAGAAGTTACGGTCTTCTACCGCCAACAATCCCTCTACAAAATAAGGTGGCACTTCTTTAAGAGAAATTAATACGCGGTCTTCATTATGCTCCGGATAAATCCCACCAATCACATAGGGATCGAGTCGAATTAAACTGGTTTGCGCAGCAGCGGCTTGTAAACTACTGACTCCGCCACTGGAAAATCCCACACGAATTTTTTGAGCAGGTGCTTCGCCATCCCAAAATTGAAAATCCCGCGTATACACTTGCACGCTGCCGCCCTGCACCACATAATTTCCGGGACGATTTAAAGTTGAATTATTTTGATAACCTAATCGATTGAGCTCTTGAATTAAATCGCTCTGACGCACAGGTGCGCCCACATAAAGCTCTAGCGGGCGAGCATACACTTTAGCCGGAATACTCCAGAGTTTTCCTTCTAAACTGTTGTGCACTTTGAAGTTGAGATAGATCCCCCATAGTAGAACAAACACACCGAGCGCACCACCAAAATATAACAACCCATGCCATAAGATGCTCATAGTGAACGAAGTTTCTTCCTGATCTTCTGCGCGTCTACGGTATTTTTTTCTAGCCATATTTCACATCGAGTTCCCGCGCTGCTTTCACGTCATCCAGTCGTCGTACTGGCAAAGTGTGCGGCGCTGTTTTAAGTAATTCAGGATTTTGCTCAGCTTCTTGCAAAATACTTTCTAAAGCTTGAACAAATAATTCTAACTGTTGCAAAGATTCAGTTTCAGTCGGTTCAATTAACCAACACTCAGGCACAAGCAAAGGGAAATAAGTGGTAGGCGCATGAAAACTGTAATCTAATAAGCGCTTGGCAAAATCCATCGCATTCGTGCCGTACTTTTTCAGCTGCGGACTTAAGGAAATAATAAATTCGTGGGAAGCTCGACGGGTGGGATAAGCCAAAGTAAAACCTAAATCCACTAAACGCTGCATTAAATAATTCGCATTTAACGTCGCATATTCTGCTACCCGCAATAAACCTTCAGCACCTAAAACGCGTGCATAATAATAAGCCCGCAATAATACGCCAGCATTACCCATAAAGGCGGATAACCGGCCAATAGAATCTGGAAAATCTTCCGCAGTGGACCAACGATAGTCTTCTGCGTTTTTCATCACGATTGGTGTTGGCAAATAAGGCACCAATCTTTTAGCAACCGCAACCGGACCCGCGCCGGGACCACCGCCACCATGGGGCGTAGCAAAAGTTTTATGTAAATTTAAATGCAAGACATCAAAACCCATTGCACCCGGTTTTACTTTACCTAAAATCGCATTGAGATTTGCGCCGTCGTAATACAATAAACCACCAGCCTGATGCACTGTTTGTGCAATTTCCGCAATGGAGCGCTCGAAGACCCCGCAGGTAGAAGGATTAGTCATCATTAAACCAGCAGTCTGCGGACCCACTGCGGCTTTTAATGCATCCAAATCTACATCACCATCGGCTTTTACCGGAATTTCTTTTACCGTATAACCGCACATCACCGCCGTAGCAGGATTAGTTCCATGCGCTGCAGCAGGCACTAAAATTTCTGTGCGCGCATGATCTTGTCGTGCTTGATGATAAGCACGAATCATCGCGATCCCAGCAAATTCACCTTGAGCACCGGCCATAGGCGTGAGGGAAACACCGACCATGCCAGTGGCTTCTGCTAATATTTCTTGCAAGTCATACAAACAAGCTAAATAACCTTGGCTATTTTTTTCCGCCATTAAAGGATGACGATTTAAAAATCCCGGTAACGATGCTGCACGATGGGCACCGCGGGGATTATATTTCATAGTGCAAGAACCCAAGGGATAAAATTGGGTATCAATGGAAAAATTCTTCCGCGATAAATTGGTATAGTGACGCACGACTTGCAGCTCAGACACTTCCGGTAATTTCGGTGGTTGCTGCCGAGTTAAATGCGCAGGGAATTTTAATGCAGCGCCAGATTTTCCTGGCGCTTCAGCGGCAGCTCTACGACCTGGTTGGCCTTCTTCGAATATCAACATATTAATTTTTCGCCTCTTCAATCGCCTGTTTCAATGAGGCAACATAACGATCTAAATCGCTCTCTGTTTTCGTTTCCGTCACGCACACCAATAAATGCTGCGCTAATTCGGGATAAAAAGGCTTTAAGTCTACGCCGGCTTGAATATTGTGTTCAGCCATAAAAGCAATCACTGATTCAGCTGCAACTGGCAACTCTAATACCACCTCATGAAATCGCGCAGAATCAAAACGTGCTTTTACACCAGGAATTGCACTGACTTTTTTAATCAGTGCTTCGCAATTGTGATGAGATTGCTGAGCAACCTCCGCTAAACCTTGCGCACCTAACAAACTCATGAAAATGGTCGCCGCAGTAACGGCTAAACCTTGATTGGTGCAAATATTGGAAGTAGCTTTTGAGCGACGAATATGTTGCTCACGAGCTTGCAAAGTTAAGGTAAATCCTTTTTTGCCGTCTAAATCCAATGTACGACCAATAATACGCCCAGGCATTTGTCGCACTAAAGATTCGCGACACGTCATGAAACCAAAATAAGGTCCGCCAGAAGCTAAAGGCACGCCCATGGGTTGACCTTCACCAACCGCAATGTCAGCACCCGCGTGATTTATATTTTGGCCCCATTGTCCTGGCGGTGTTAATACTGCTAATGACATGGGATTCACTTGCGCAACAACTAACAAACCCTTTGAATGGGCCCAATCGGTAAGCGCATGCACTTCCTCTAACACACCAAAAAAATTCGGTTGCGGAATCACTAAGGCGACAGCTTCATCGGTATTTAATTGCGCTAAATAAGCCTGATCAATTTGACCTGCATCATCATAAGGCACCGCATGCAATTGAATGCCTTGGGCTTTTACTAAGGTTTCGCACACCTGACGATAAAAGGGATGCACTTGCGCCGGCATTAAAATAGTCTGGCCTTTTTTCTTTTTCTGACAACGCACTGCCATCAACAAAGCTTCCGCTAAGGCAGAAGCACCGTCGTAAAGCGATGCATTGGAAATATCCATACCAGTCAGCTGCGTCATCATCGACTGATATTCATAGATGGTTTGCAAAGTGCCTTGACTGGCTTCCGCTTGATAAGGCGTGTAAGCCGTCATGAATTCGCCGCGAGTCACTACATCCCACACGGCGGCAGGAATAAAATGCTCGTAAGCGCCGGCACCCAAAAAATTCAATTGTTTGTCGCTAACCGTTGAACGTTCTGTCATTAAACGGGTCGCGGACATTTCAGAAAGTCCAGCAGGAATATTCAATTGCTGAGCTAATAAACTCGGTGGAATTTCATCAAACAATTGATCGATGGAATCAATTTTTAACGCAGCTAACATCTGCGTGACATCGGACTCAGTATGGGGAATATAGGGCATCTTAATGATCTTCTGCTGCAAGTTGTTCTTCATATTCATCTGCACTGAGCAGATCTTCTAATTCTTCGGTATCACTCAAGCGAATACGGAAAATCCAACCATCACCATAAGGATCTGAGTTAATCAATTCAGGCGCATCTTCCAAGGCTTCATTCACAGCGATAATCTCACCGGAGACGGGCGAGTAAATATCAGAAGCGGCCTTCACGGATTCCACTACCCCTGCTTCCTCTGCAGCAGCTAAGGTTGCTTCCACATCAGGTAATTCAACAAAAACCAAATCACCCAAAGCGGCTTGTGCGTGATCGGTAATCCCTACATAAGCAGTGCCATCGGCTTCTACTCGAACCCACTCATGAGAAGAGGCGTATTTTAATTCTCCAGGAATAATGCTCATTTTTTGTGACCCTCCACGATGATTGAAGATGAATGAAATTAAAGACGGTCGATTATAGAGATCCATTCGATGTTTTCACAGCGAAACTTATTCAGAGATCTCTCAGCGAAACACCCACTCCAGCGCATCGCTCAATTTTTCCACAGCAATGGCCCGGAGTATATTCCAAAATCAAAATGAGTCTAAAGGAATGGGCAAAAGCTATGCCCGCATCTGACAGTCTTCATGGATTTGTTTAAATAATAATGCACGTTCTTTCTGTAAATAATCGGCCGCTTCATTATC
>CAXNEI010000068.1:0-6643 GCA_964201195.1 Gammaproteobacteria bacterium | reverse complement strand
ATCCCACATTTAAACAAGTGCCACCTAGGATGGGATTATTTTTACCGTCGATGCGCTTTTCAATACAGGCAGTTTTTAAGCCTAATTGTGCTGCACGAATGGCAGCATGATAGCCACCAGGGCCAGCACCGATAACGATAAGGTCGAAGGTGTCGTTCATGATTTTTCCTGATTTATTTTAACTCCCCCCTGCCCCCTCTTTAAAAAAGAGGGGGAGTCCACTGTATTTCCCCGCGCTCTTCAAAATAAAGGAGGATTTCACTGTGTTCCCCCCCCTCTTCAGATGAAGAGGGGGTTAGGGGGAGTTTGAAAAAAACTAAATATCCAATAAAAGCTTGGAAGGATCTTCAATAAAATCTTTAATAGTCACTAAAAACTGCACCGCTTCTTTACCATCAATGAGTCGATGATCATAAGACAGAGCAAGATACATCATAGGTAGAATTTTCACTTGACCATCCACTGCCATAGGTCGATCTTGAATTTTATGCATACCTAAAATAGCCGTTTGCGGTGGATTTAAAATCGGCGTCGACAATAAAGAACCAAATACACCACCATTGGAAATGGTAAAAGTGCCGCCGGTCATATCATTAATGGATAATTTTCCTTCTTGCGCTTTGCTACCGAAGGCAATAATTTTTTGTTCAATTTCAGCAAAACTCATCCGATCCACATCACGCAAAATAGGTACCACTAAACCGCGATCAGAAGATACCGCCACACCCACATCATAAAATCCATGATAGACAATATCTTGATCATCAATAGAAGCATTCACCGCAGGAAAACGTTTTAAGGCTTCTACCGCAGCGCGAACAAAAAACGACATGAAGCCTAATTTCACCCCATGGGCTTTTTCAAACGCATCTTTATAATTTTTCCGCATGTTCATTACTGGCTGCATATTCACTTCATTAAAGGTAGTGAGCATGGCAGTATTTTGTTTTGCTTCAAGCAGACGCTCTGCTACTTTGGCACGCAATCGTGTCATAGGTACGCGTTTCTCTTCGCGCTGACCCGAACTATCTAACGAAGAATTATCTAACAGCGCCTGTGAAGAAGACGCCACTACCGGAACTGGTGATTTTGGTGCTTCTACTATCGGAGCTTTCTGTACAACTGGCGCAACTTGAGGCACATGATTAATCACATCTTCTTTGGTAATACGACCACCTTTACCACTAGCAGCAACTTGTGCAGGAGTTAATTGCTTTTCCGCCATAAGTTTTCGTGCTGCAGGACCAGCTATTTTTTCATCTGTCGCTGCCGCAGGCGAAGAAGCCTGGGAAGTTGCAGAACCCGCTTGAGCGCCTATGTCATAGTGACCCAATACTTCTAAGGTCTGCACCGTATCACCTTCTTTTTTTACTTGATCGATTAATACACCATCCGCAGGTGAAACTACTTCAATCACCACTTTATCGGTTTCAATATCCACAATTAATTCGTCTCGACGAATCGCATCGCCGGGTTTTTTATGCCACTTAGCCACAGTGCCATCGGCAACCGATTCAGGAAATTGGGGAGCTTTAATTTCTGTCGCTTTCATTTCTGTCATAGGGATCCTCGCATACTAAATGCTTCTTCAAGAAATTTTTTCTGCTGCTCTACATGCACCGACATATAACCACAAGCAGGCGCAGCAGAAGCAGGTCGACCCGCATAGTGTAATTGCGCCGATGAATGAACTTTACCAATCACCGTACGCATGTGATGTTGACTGCAATACCAAGCGCCTTGGTTCATTGGCTCTTCTTGGCACCAAATAAAAATAGTTACGTTGGGATAAGTTTGCACTATATCCTGCAATTCTTCTTCAGGGAAAGGATATAATTGCTCAATACGAATAATCGCGGTATCGGTTCTATTTTCTGTTTGACGTTTTTCCAACACATCATAATAAATACGACCGCTGCATAAAATAATACGCGTCACTGCCAAAGGATCTAGCGCCTCTATTTCTGGTAATACCGGATGAAATTGGCCTTCGGTTAATTCATCTAAAGTAGAAATACAGAGTTTGTGGCGCAATAAACTTTTTGGTGTCATCACAATTAAGGGTTTACGCAACGGACGAATGGCTTGACGACGCAATAAGTGAAAAATTTGCGCAGGCGTCGACGGTACGCAGACTTGCATATTATATTCGGCACAGAGTTGTAAAAATCGCTCGAGTCGTGCAGAAGAATGTTCTGGACCTTGGCCTTCATAACCATGGGGTAATAATAAAGTGAGGCCACAAACGCGAGCCCATTTATGTTCGCCCGATGAAATAAATTGATCAATGACCACTTGTGCGCCATTGGCAAAATCGCCAAATTGCGCTTCCCAAATCACTAAGCCTTTTGGTGCAGTAGTAGCATAACCATATTCAAAGCCTAATACCGCTTCTTCCGATAGCAGCGAATCATAAATATCAAAGCGGGTATTTTTTTCTTTGTTCGCTGCTAATTTTAACGGGATAAAAATTTGATCCTCTTTTTGCCCGGGTTGTATTTTTTGGTTGTGCAACACTGCATGACGATGAGAAAAAGTACCGCGTCCACAATCTTGACCGGAAATACGCACTGGATAACCTTCCGCTAATAAAGTGGCGTAGGCCATTACTTCAGCGTAACCCCAATTAATCGGTAAGGCGCCCGCAGTCATTTTTCCGCGGTCTTCAATAATTTTTGCCACTTGTTTTTGCAGCACAAAACCTTCCGGTAATAATTCCATCCGCTGGGCTAAGGTGCGTAATTTTTTTAAGGGATAACTAGTATCTGCATTGGCAATCCAAGTGTGTCCGACATAAGGTGACCAATCGACAAATAATTCTAAATTCGATTCATGCACCAAGGCTTTTACCACATGCTGGCCTTGCTCTAGTGCTTGACGATAATCGTCCATCATTTTATTACTTTCTGCTTCGGTAATAACTGCTGCCTGCAGCAAAGTGTCAGCATATTTTTTTCGTACCGAATCGTGTTTGGCAATGACTTGATACATGAGCGGCTGAGTACCAGAAGGCTCATCAGTTTCATTATGCCCAGCGCGGCGATAACAGAATAAATCAATCACCACATCTTTCTTAAATTCCCGCCGATAATCCATTGCCATTTGGGTAACGAATAATACCGCTTCTGGATCATCACCATTCACATGAAAAATCGGCGCTTGCACCATCTTAGCTACATCGGTGCAATATTCGGTAGAACGCGCATCGGCTGGATCACTGGTGGTAAAACCAATTTGATTATTTAAAACAATATGAATGGTGCCGCCAGTTTTATAGGCGTGAGTCTGCGACATTTGCAGGGTTTCCATGACTACGCCCTGCCCTGCAATGGCAGCGTCACCATGCACTAACACCGGCAATACCACATTGCCTTGCGGATCATTGCGTCGATCTTGCCTCGCACGCACTGAACCTTCGACCACAGGGGAAACAATCTCTAGGTGGGAAGGATTAAAAGCTAAAGCTAAATGAATTTCTCCGCCAGCAGTGCGCACATTGGAAGAAAAACCTTGATGATATTTCACATCACCAGAACCATCATTACTTAATCGTTTACCTTCAAATTCATCAAATAATTCGCTGGGATTTTTGCCTAAAATATTGACCAATACATTCAGCCGACCACGATGAGCCATACCCATGACAATTTCTTTTACTCCAGCACTGCCGGCCCGCTGAATAATTTCATCGATTAAGGGAATAAAAGCTTCGCCGCCTTCTAAACCAAAGCGTTTATAGCCAGGATATTTTGAGGCTAAGGATTTTTCTAAACCTTCTGCTGCGGTTAAGCGTTCAAACAAATGTTTTTTTACTGCTGGGCTGTAATCAGGATGGGAACGCACTGGTTCCATGCGCTGTTGAATCCAGCGTTTTTCTGCGGTATTCACTATATGCATATACTCAGCGCCAACACTGGTGCAATAGGTCAGTTCCATCGCAGTAATCATTTCGCCTAAACTGGCTTCTTCTTGGCCAATGAATAAATTGCCGGTATTAAATCGAGTATCTAAATCAGCCGCGGTTAATCCATGATGGGAAAGCTCTAAATCCGGTACTGATTCGCGCTGCATTAAACCTAAGGGATCCAGCTGGGCTTTTTGATGACCGCGCACTCGATAAGCTGTAATAAGTTGTAATACTTTAACTTGTTTTTTTTCGTGCTCGGAAGTCATATGGCTGACTTCGAGCGGCTTAGCGCGACTAGCGTTTTTCGCTAGGTAGATAAAATGTTCTTGAATGGTCGAGCGCGGAACGTCTTGCTCTAAATTAGAATCGACGCGCGGAAGTGTTTCAAAATGTTTGCGCCACTCTTCAGGAACTGCGTTAGGATCCCTTAAATATGCTTCATACATAGCTTCAACGTAAGGTGCGTTGCCGCCCGACAAATAGGATGACTTCCATTGTTGTTGCATTAAACTATCGAACATTGCAATTCCCGCTCTACTCACTGGATTATTGGCACTGGCTTGAGATTTTCTAAGCGTAGCAGAGAGTGATGAGTACAAAAGGTCAATGATTGATGAGGGTGATGGTGGCTCCGTTCGGGCTGAGCTTGTCGAAGCCTATTCTCAAGCAAACCCTTCGACAAGCTCAGGGTGAACGGATCACTACGTCATGGACCTAAAAAAATGACCAATCAAATTCAACGACCAGAAATTAAGTCCCCTGCTCTAATAGCATCCCACGAATTTTCCCAATAGCCTTAGTTGGATTTAATCCTTTCGGGCAAACACTCACACAATTCATAATGCCGCGACAACGAAATACGCTGAAGGGGTCATCTAATTCACCCAGTCTTTCTTCGGTTGCAGTATCTCGGCTATCCGCTAAAAAGCGATAGGATTGCAATAAACCAGCTGGGCCAATAAATTTATCCGGATTCCACCAGAAAGAAGGACAAGCTGTAGAACAACAGGCGCAAAGAATACATTCATAAAGGCCATCTAATTTATCGCGCTCTTCTGGCGATTGCAGACGCTCAATAGCAGGCGCTGGCTCATCATTAATTAAATAGGGTTTTACTTTTTCGTATTGTTGATAGAACTGACTCATGTCTACCACCAAATCACGAATTACGGGCAGACCCGGCAATGGTCGGATAATTAATTTTCCTTTACCACCCGCTGCAAGCGCTTCAGACACAGGCGTAATACAAGCCAAACCATTTTTACCATTCATGTTGACGCCGTCAGAACCACACACCCCTTCACGACAAGAACGTCGGTAGGTCATGGTTTCATCTTGCTCTTTCACCAAATTTAAAACATCAAGCACCATGATGTCCTTACCCTGAGTATCGATTTGATACTCTTTAAAATAAGGCTTTTGATCTTGATCTGGGTTGTAGCGGTAGACACTGACAGTCAACATATTAACTATCGACATATTAATAAGTCCTCGCCTTTGGTTCAAAAGTCGGCACTAATTTAGGTGAGAAATTTACTGCACGCTTTAACACTTTCTTATCGGTCGGTTGATATAAAGAATGCGCCAACCAATTTTCATCATCGCGATCCGGATAGTCATAACGACAATGGGCGCCACGACTTTCTTTGCGATATTCCGCTGCAATTGCAGTTGCTTCTGCCACTTCTAATAAATTATCTAATTCCAAGGCTTCAATCCGTGCGGTATTAAATACTTTGCTCTTATCGGATAAATGAGCTTTCGCTGCACGCTCACGAATATCAGCTAATTTTTTCACGCCTTCTTGCATTAGCTCTCCAGTACGGAATACACCAAAATGATTTTGCATCACTTGCTGTAAACTCTTACGCACATCAGCAACTGATTCTCCGGAGGTGGAATTATTCCAACGATTTAACCGTTGATTGGCTTGATCTAAATCACTGTCACTGGCGCGATTTAATGCTAAGCCATCACGCAAAGCTTGTTCGATATGCAAACCTGCAGCGCGACCAAATACCACTAAATCCAGCAATGAATTTCCACCAAGACGATTCGCGCCATGGACAGAAACGCAAGCGACTTCACCCACCGCGTATAAACCATCGACAATTTTATCATTGCCCTGCGCATCTAATTGAATCGCTTGGCCATTCACATTAGTTGGAATACCACCCATCATATAATGACAGGTAGGCACTACAGGGATCGGTGCAAAAACCGGATCTACGGCAGCAAAAGTTTTGGATAATTCGCAAATCCCCGGTAATTTTTTATGGAGAACTTCTTCACCTAAATGATCTAATTTCAGCAAAACGTGATCGCCTTCGGGGCCACAACCACGACCGGCTAAAATTTCTTGCATCATCGAACGCGCAACCACATCACGGCCGGCTAAATCTTTTGCATTCGGCGCATAACGCTCCATAAAACGTTCGCCGTCTTTATTAATTAAATAACCGCCTTCGCCACGACAACCTTCAGTGACTAACACACCAGCGCCGGCAATACCGGTAGGATGGAACTGCCACATTTCGATGTCTTGCACTGGTAAACCAGCACGTAATGCCATGCCGACGCCATCGCCGGTATTAATTAATGCATTCGTGGTGGAAGAATAAATTCGCCCTGCACCGCCGGTGGCTAATACCACGGCGCGACAATTAAAAAATACCGATTCACCGGTTTCAATATCAATGGCAATAACACCTACCACGGCGCCTTGTGGATTACGCA
>CAXNEI010000067.1:0-6676 GCA_964201195.1 Gammaproteobacteria bacterium | reverse complement strand
TAAAAACCCTGTGCGCCTGGCTGCAACATTCAGGTAAAAAACTAATTACAACAGAAGATGTAGATATTGCAGCAGCGCCGCATGATTTAGGAGCAGAATACGATTTATTATCAATTGAAGGGTTTCAGCGTTTTTATGCCCAAGCATTACCCTTGGATGGCCAACAACAAGCGGCATTAAAATATCTAGATGTTAAAGCACAGCAAATAGGGAAAACTTTACCGCAAGCCAAACCCTTAAAAGTAGCTGGATTAATTGATAATGAGGCTACTGGATTATTGGCCGAATACATTAATACCATTCTAGATATGCAGGCTACGCCAGGTTATCAAGGTCAACGGGCTTGTCTGGTTCAAGGCCCAGCAGCTAGAGGCAAAGACACGACGATTGCAGCCCTACTCAAGCAAAGAAAACAACAAGGAAAAGAAACCAAAGACTTTCATTTAATCAATGCCAGCGAAGGCTGGGAAACGGTTAAAGAAGCGATTACTCAAGCTCAAATAAAAGGTGAAAAATTAATTATTGCGGAGCTGAATCAATTACCCACCGAAATCCTAGAAGGTGAGCTTAATAGTGTATTGGCCAACCATGATGCCGCACCTGGATTCTTTTTATTCGCGACCACCAATCCAGGCAGAGAAGTCTTATCGCCTGCCCTGCTAAGCCGATTTATCGTTAATGACATTGATGACTATGCAGAAGATCAAATAAGTACTCTAGTAAAAACCACAGTATCTGAAGCCTTTAATGATAGAGATCATCAGGCGATTAATGTTAATGCGCTAACCGATCGATTAGTCAAAGATCATTTTAATTTACGAAAAGCAATGCTTGCCAAAGGCATTGAAAAACAATATCTGCCTACGCTCAGACAATTATTAGCCTGTATTGCAGGACTTGAGCAATATGCTCTTGCGCCAGAAACACACCTCACTGAAATACAAACTCTGGTTTATGCCGGGCATAAGGCTTTACTCGCGAAAGACCATACGATAAAAACCGACCAATCACTGTATTACCAAACATTGGCTAACCTATTATTAGGTGATAAAGCGCCGCATGTTAGACATCAAGACTCACAAATAACGATGAGTTATGATAAATCTACTCATGCTATTTATTGTGACACCAATAATCTAGATCAGTATGATGCGTTTTATGCACTGTTAGAAAATAATTTTTCACAATTGAAACCGAAAGTAGAGGCAAAAAAAACAACAAAAAATTCAGTAATAAAAAAAGTTGAATCAAAACTCACAGAAGCTAAAAAAATAAAATCTCTAGATGAAGACATTATAGCGGAAGCAGCAACAGAACCAACGCCTACAGCCATTAATATAAATCGCAGCCATCATCCAGAAGAAAAAGTAAAAAAACTTTGCAAGTCAAACAAAAATTAAAGAGTGAATCAACAGCAAAGGCTGCGATGAAAGCGTTAAAATGGGCGGGAATAATTCTCGCATCACCAATCATTCTTCCGGTAGCAATAGTTGCTCTACCCATCTGGTGGCTTATAAAATTAAGCCAATCAAAATCTATTTCAGCGCCAACAACACCTAGCGCAACAAAGCCTAGCGCAACAAAGCAGGTTTTTTCAAATACAACAACAGCAAATTTATCTGCGTCAAGCAAAGCAATTTCTGGATTAGGCAAAGCAATCTCTGGATTAGGCGGAAAATTAAAAAAAGGCCATATAGGCACGGGGCGCGCCAATACATTATTGGCATGCGCTAGATACGATCTTCATGGCACTCTGCTAAAAAATCCCATTGCAGCAGCGCAGGGGCAAGCAAGCTCAACAAAAACCCCTACTGAACAAATCAGTTTATATCCCAGTAGAATTGCACTCTCTATCACTGATGGAAAATATCAAATTCCGCTTGTTTTACCTTTAGGTAAGCAGCCTATTTGCACTCAAGCAGAAATCACATTAAAACAACAGGAAGATACCGGCCAATGGATTGCTCAATCGACAAAACCTATTACTAGTGCGCTCATCTATCAATTAGTGGATACTCAGCAAGAAATTGAAGGGAAAGTTTTAACAAGCAGACATTTCAGAGCAAGGGTTTTTTCTTCATTTAATCGGCAACTTAGCCAATTAAAAGCCCAGTCACTCACACTCAATGAAAGCACAAAACAATTACAGCAGTTTTTTGGAGAAAACTTCACCTACAAAAGCAGTTATATCCTCAGTTTGAAATATAAATTCTATAAATTTTTAAGATACTCTCGAGAAGAATCTTTTTTAAAACTTAAGAAAGGCGTCTGCTTTGAAATTGCCAATACCTTTGCTCAAGCAATGAATCAATTAGGCCATCCTGTTCGCTTAGTGGGTGGTTATGCTTGCAATGCAAGTGGACAAATCAGCGCTGAGGGCCATCGCTGGGTAGAAGTTTATGATACTGAACAAAAGCAGTGGAATAGCTATGATCCAACCAGGTGGGTATTCTATTCAACTGCGCAAAACTCATCAGCTGCAGCTGCTACAATTAATCCATCTATAGTAGAAGCTTCAGCTGCAGCTGCTACAATTAATCCATCTATAGTAGAAGCTAAAACAGCACCAGCAGCGCCAGAAGCAACACCAGCAGCCTATAGCGCCAATCGGATAAATACCTACTTAGAAAAAAAAGAGCTGCTATTATTTAAGCCACATCAACAATTAAATAGTGCATTCTCTAATGCTGCGGGCGTTATAGATCTACAACAAACTGCTTCAACAGGCGTTCTAGCTTATCGCAATACCCAGCTGAACGAACAGAAAAGAAAACCAAAAACAATTATTATCGCGCAAAACCCATCGCTGGAAAAAGAGGATTTTATCACATGGATTTCTTTTCTACGGGGCTTAGAAAATCAAGGATTTTCTATTCAGCTACTCAAACAAAATCAACTCACACCGATAGATTTCTCCGCTGAAAATTGGAAGGCGTCTATTGATATTTTACCCAAACAAGCACCTGTATTAGGTGCGCAATATAGTGGAAATAATTACCACATCATGTCGCCAGAAGCTGTAAAGGAATCCCTCAATGATCTGAAACCTTCCATGGAAGAAGAGTTAGCAGAGTGGATTAACGCGTCACGCGACAAAGATGAAAAATACCACAAAACTCACGCAGCAAGGAAAATTGAACGAGCGGCCAAAGATGGCTCAACGTTTCTAGACTTAAGATATGGCCGCCTTCAGGATGCCCCTGCTTGTATCTCACAACTCACACAGCTTACCGAGCTTTATCTTGATAGGAATGGCTTCTGGGATTTCGACAAGGATTTATTTAATGGATTAACAGCGCTTACCTATCTGGATCTTAGCTTTAACTGCATCACCAAATTGAAAAAAGATCATTTCAAGGGATTAACAGCACTTACCAAACTTAATCTTGTCAGAACCAACCTTACATCGGAAAATATAGCAGAACTACGTCAGGCATTCCCAGGAGTTGAAATATACGCGGATCATTAGCGACACTCACGAAAAACCAACCAGCAACTGAATCCAACCCGCAACAAATCCCATTACCGCACCCATGGTAATTAATATCCATTCATCTTCTTGAAAGGCTGGGCGCAATAAATCTTGAAATTCACCGACTAACTCAGCTACATCGTCATATTTTACGATCTCATTAGAACCACAAAGCAATCTGGATAAAGATTCAGCTAAAAATAATTATCTAAACTAAATACCGAATACCTTTTTCTAAACCAGACAAAGTCAGCGGAAACATAGTGTCTTTGAATATTTTTTGAATCATTACAGTGCTGCCAATATAAGACCAAGTGCGCTCTGGTTCTGGATTCAACCAAATCACTCGATCAAAATGATCTGTTATTCGCTTCAGCCAAACCTCCCCCGCTTCTTCATTCCAATCTTCAATACAACCGCCGGGTGTTGCTACTTCATAGGGCGACATGGCTGCGTCGCCAATAAAAATCACTTTATAGTCTTTGCCATATTTGTGCAGAATATCCCAAATCGAAGTTTTTTCCGTTAACCGACGCATATTATTTTTCCATACTGAATCATAAATACAGTTATGAAAATAAAAATATTCCATATGTTTAAATTCAGTGCGGGCTGCGGAAAATAATTCTTCACAGGTTTTAATATGCGGATCCATCGAACCGCCTACATCAAAAAACAATAATACTTTTACTTGATTGCGTCGCTCGGCCACCATTTTTAAATCCAGCCAACCCGCTTGTTTTGCGGTAGCTGAAATGGTGCTATCGATATCCAAAAGATCTTGCGAGCCTTTTCTCGCCATTTTACGCAAACGCCGTAAAGCAACTTTAATATTGCGTACACCGAGCTGCACTTGATCATCTAAATTAGCAAACTGACGTTTCTCCCAGACTTTTACTGCAGTTTTATTTCGCGATGCCCCGCCGATACGAAATCCTGCAGGGTTATAACCATAAGCACCATAGGGTGAAGTGCCGCCAGTGCCGATCCATTTATTACCGCCTTGATGCCGCTCTTTTTGTTCTTGCAGGCGCTTTTCAAATTCTTCCATTAATTTCTGCAAATCACCTAAAGGTTTTAACGCAGCAATTTCTTCTGCTGTTAACATCTTTTCGATTTCTTTCCGCAGCCATTCATCAGGAATTTCTGCATTCATCAAGTTGGCATGATCCAAAGTCTGAATGCCATCAAAATATTGAGTGAACGCTTGATCAAATTTATCGAAATGGCGCTCATCTTTGACGAGAGTTAATCGCGATAAATAATAGAAAGCATCCAAATCCGCATAAGCCATACCTGACTTCAGGGCTTTAAGTAAATCAAGAAACTCTCTGATAGAAACCGGTAGTTTGCTTTTTTTAAGAAAGAGAAAAAAATCTATTAGCATACTAATTTACCGTGATTGGCTTCTATGCATAAAGGCCAATCGCTCTAACATATGCACATCTTGCTCATTCTTTAATAAAGCACCATACAAAGGTGGAATCGCTTTACTTGCGTCACGATTACGCAAAATATCTTCTGGAATATTATCGGCTAATAATAATTTTAACCAATCAATTAATTCTGAAGTGGAAGGTTTTTTCTTTAATCCCGGCACATCACGCAATTGAAAGAAAATATCTAAGGCTTCCTTCACTAACTCTGTTTGAATGGTTGGAAAATGCACTTTCACAATAGCCTGCATGCTGGCTTTATCAGGAAAGCTAATATAGTGAAAGAAACAACGACGCAAAAAAGCATCCGGCAATTCTTTTTCATTATTGCTAGTGATAATCACAATGGGTCGCTGGCTAGCCTTAATGGTTTCCTGAGTTTCATACACATGAAATTCCATCTTATCGAGCTCTAATAATAAATCATTAGGAAATTCAATGTCGGCTTTATCAATTTCATCAATCAACAACACGCATTTGGTTGGCGCAGTGAATGCCTGCCATAATTTTCCCTGTTTAATATAATGCCGAATATCGTTAACTTGGGCATTGCCTAATTGGGAATCTCTCAGTCGAGAAACAGCATCATATTCATAAAGACCTTGCTGAGCCTTAGTAGTCGATTTAATATGCCATTGAATCAATGGTAACTGTAATGCTTCAGCAATTTGCTCTGCCAGCAAAGTCTTCCCCGTGCCTGGCTCGCCTTTGATTAACAAAGGGCGCTCGAGTTGAATAGCTGCGTTTACTGCAAGTTTTAAATCATCGCTAGCTACATAAGCAGCAGTACCGTCAAATTGCATCATTGGGTTATACCTATTAGAGTTAAACAAAGATTGAGGAGCGCGAGCATAGCATGAGCAAGATTCATTCTAAACCACCCTTATTCATCAGCATCCCCGCAGAAGAAGCAGCGAAGGACGCTGCGATTAAAAACACTCAGGCGCGTATTGTGGGTCATCAACAACCTCCTCTAGAGTTACCGGCGCAGACTGATTATTTAAGATCAGCACACCCAGAAATTCCGCCCATCAAAGCCACTAGCGAACGGACAAAACCCAAAGCCATTCTTCTACCTCCACCTGAACAAATCAGCGGATTTCGCGCTTATGATCACGCTTACATAAGCTATCTACAGACAAAAGAAAAACCGCTGGTAGAGGGTGCTCTGTGGCTAGCAGAGAATGGCGAATTGTATTCTTGCGATTTTCAGCGCTGGTTTCAGCTCACGGGCATGGTGTATTTACCTTATTTATTATTTTCGGAAAAAAATCTGTTAGAGCAGTTTAATGGTGCTCAGCGAGTTGAACCTAATTGGCAAGCGCATTTAACGCTATTAGATAAACTCTACTTAAAAAAAATCTCTGAACAAGTAGGTTGGGGTGTATTCGCGCGAACTAATTTAGTAGCTGGTGAAATAATTGGTGAGTATGCTGGTGTCGTGCACTCTCACAAAACCGGCGGCACTTATACTATGGCCTATCAAAAAATACAGGACCAAGCATTAAATATTGATGCGCGATTCATGGGAAATATTACGCGCTTCGTCAATCACAGTGAGCGGCCTAATATCGAAGCAATAGAAACTGTGACTGCTGATGGAATTCTACATATAGAATTTAAATTGCTGAAAAATATTTCTACTCATCAACAATTATTCATTGATTACGGTTCAAGTTATTGGATTTATCAACAGCCGCAGCAGTTGGAGGTTTGATTAAGCACACGCCAAAATAATCCGTTCACCCTGAGCTTGTCGAAGGGTCGA
>CAXNEI010000066.1:0-6681 GCA_964201195.1 Gammaproteobacteria bacterium | reverse complement strand
GGGTGGTGTGGCTTTTGTGATGCAGGAATTATTAGCCCAAGGTTTATTGCATCGCGAAGTAACTACTTGGTTGAATAATGATTTAACGGAATATGCACACACTCCGCAGTTGAATAATCAACAACAGTTGAGTTGGAAAAAAGAAGTGGTTGAGAGTGGTAATGCAGAAATACTTAGGTCTCATAGTTCGCCTTTTTCTGAACAAGGTGGTTTGCGGATTTTAAAAGGTAATTTGGGTCAATGTGTGGTAAAACTTTCTGCTATCGACGCGAGTTATTGGCAATTTAGCGCGCCAGCAAAAGTATTTTCTTCACAAGAAAGTGTATTGCAGGCTTATCAGCAGGGGTTATTAAATCAAAATTGCGTGATTGTTTTGCGCTTCCAAGGTCCGCGCGCTAATGGTATGCCAGAATTGCATAAATTAGTGCCGATGATTGCTGCATTAATGGATCAAGATCATCGGGTGGCGTTATTAACCGATGGTCGTTTGTCGGGTGCATCAGGAAAGATATTAGCTGCTATTCATTGTTCGCCAGAAGCTATTTTGGGCGGGCCTTTGGCGCAAATTCACGAGGGTGATCTGATTCAATTTGATATTGAAGCATGTCAATTAAATGCATTAGTGGATGATGCAATTTGGCAGAGAAGAATTCCACTGACCCAATCAGTACCAGAAAGTGAGCAGTGGGGTTGTGGTCGGGAATTGTTTGCCTGCTTTCGCGCACAAGTTTCATCGGCTGATGAGGGTGCGACTGTATTTAGATTTGATGATTAAACTAGTATAATTAATTTAATTCCCGCCATGCATAAAACCAGCGCTAAACACAGCGAAATTTTTCGCACTGAAAAACGCCGACTGCCATAATAAGAGCCTAAGGCGCCGCCTATTAATGCAGCTGCAAGCAAAAATCCAGAAAAATGTGGATAGGTTTTTCCTGAAAGGAAAAATCCAATTAACCCTGCCGTAGAGTTGCACAAAATAAATAAAGCAGAAACCGCTGCTGCAGTTTTTGTTGAAGTCCAACGAGAAAAAATCAGCAACGGAGTGAGAAATATACCGCCGCCTGTTCCAGTAATTCCTGCAAGAAAACCCAATCCAGCGCCGATACTGAGTGCTAACCAACGCGTTGGTGTGCGCAGAGCAACAGGATCACGATAACGAAACAACAAACCTATGGCTGAACAGAGCAGTACAATGCCAATTAACAGCCCAATTAAATGGGCAGATAAATGTAAATAACCGCCGAGTAGGGAAGCGGGAATAGACAGCAATGCAAAGGGCCAAAAAGTTTTCCAGGAAAAATAACCGGCACGAAAAAATTGTACCGTGCCAATACAAGCAACGCCGATATTCAGTGTTAATGCGATCGGTTTAATGGTTAACGCAGACACGCCTAACAAGGTCATGACTGCGATATAGCCAGATGCGCCGGCATGGCCTACTGAGGAATAAAGAAAAGCAACCGCGGTGATTGCCAAACATAATAAAGCGAGAGAAACAGGATCCATATCAGCCTAATAATTTCACAAAATTACAGGGCTTGGTTTGCGCATTGAGTTGACCCGCAATAATATTTTTCCAGGCAGTTTCACAGGCATGGGTGGAGCCAGGTAAACAAAATATCAAGGTGCGATTAGCAAAACCAGCAAAAGCGCGAGATTGAATGGTAGAGCTGCCAATTTCAGTAAAAGAAATCTGACGAAATAATTCACCAAATCCAGGAACTTCCTTATCGAATAAAGGGAAAACCGCTTCTGGTGTCACATCGCGTTCAGCAAATCCAGTACCACCAGTAATTAAAATCACTTGAATATCAGTTTGCGCAATCCATTGTGAAACAAGTGCACGAATAGTATATCGATTATCTTGGCAGAGTTGTCGATCTGCTAAGGCATGCCCAGCTTCCGTTAATGCTGCTGCTAAATAATCACCAGAGGTATCTTCTTTGCGTGAGCGAGTGTCTGACACTGTGAGTAGTGCGCAGGATAGGCTCATAAATAAATAGCGCCTTCTTGTATTTTCACTGAATAGGTAGTTAATTTTATCTCTGGGTCTTCCAGGCATTGTCCCGATTCTAAATTAAAATGTTGTTTATGAATGGGAGAGGCCACCACAATTTGATTTTCTAGATCGCCAATAATACCGCGAGATAAAACATTGGCCTCGCTGAAGGGGTCATAATTATCAATGGCAAAGATGCGATCGTTGGATAAACGAAATAGCGCAATTTGTTGCTGATTTACCAGTGCACAAACGCCTGTGTTCGGCACGATATCATCGAGTTGACAAAGATATTGCATTTTATACTTCCAATGGAGTGAGTTGAATTTTTTCCACTTGTGTTGCTGGCCGAATTTGTTGGCGTTCTTGCACAAACACAATATTGTCGTCGCTTTTTTTGCTATTCACAAAATGCGTAAATCGTTTTAAGCGAATCGGATCTTCAATCGTCGTTTTCCATTCGCATTGATAAGTGCCGATGATATTTGCCATCTCAGCTTCTAATTGCGCAGCCAAACTTAATGAATCATCGATAATTACTTTGCGCAGATACTCTAAGCCACCTTCTAATTTTTCTAGCCAGACTGAAGTTCGTTGTAAACGATCTGCCGTGCGGATATAAAACATCAGGAAGCGATCGATATACTGAATTAAGGTTTCTTTATCTAAATCAGCAACTAATAAATCAGCGTGACGGGGACGCATGCCGCCATTGCCGCAGACATATAAATTCCAGCCGTGTTCAGTAGCTATGACGCCCACATCTTTGCTTTGCGCTTCAGCGCATTCTCGGGTGCAACCTGAAACCGCCATTTTTATTTTGTGCGGCGAACGCAAGCCTTTATAGCGATTTTCAACTTCAATGGCTAAGCCCATGCTGTCATCAACACCATAACGACACCAAGTGCTACCGACGCAAGATTTAACGGTGCGCACTGCTTTGCCATAGGCGTGGCCAGTTTCAAATCCGGCATCTACTAGCACTCGCCAAATAGCCGGTAATTGCTCTACCCGCGCACCAAATAAGTCCACTCGTTGACCACCAGTAATTTTAGTGTATAAATTAAATTGATTTGCTACTTCACCTAAGACAATTAATTTATCCGGTGTAATTTCACCACCAGGGACTCGAGGCACTACGGAATAAGAGCCATCTTTTTGAATATTCCCTAAGAAATAATCATTAGAATCTTGCAAGCCGGCATGTTCTTCTTTTAAGACATACTC
Source organism: Gammaproteobacteria bacterium (assembly GCA_964201195.1). Classification (GTDB taxonomy): domain Bacteria; phylum Pseudomonadota; class Gammaproteobacteria; order Pseudomonadales; family JAHFSE01; genus JAHFSE01. The sequence continues at coordinate 3,452 of CAXNEI010000066.1, read as the reverse complement.
ATTCCAACAAGAAGCTAAAATAGACGCTACGGTAGGTTTGCAAATATCGCAGCCTAGTCCGCAACCGTGTTGAGCAATCACTTGGTCAAAAGTTTTTAATTCTTCTATTCGAATTAAATGATAGAGCTCTTGTCGAGTATAAGAAAAATGGGTACACAAATGATTATTGACTGTAATGCCTAGCTGTTTAAGCTCGTGCTGCATAATGTCTTTGACTAATTGCGTGCAACCGCCACAGCCAGTGCTAGCTGAGGTGCAACTTTTAATTTCTGTTAAGCTGTGAGCGCCCTCGCGAACCGCAGTGCATAAAGTGGCTTTATTCACGTTATAGCAAGAACAAATTTGTGCGGTGTCAGGTAATGCAGCAACACCAAAGGCGTTATTTTTCCCACTGAGTGAAGGTAAAATCAAACATTCAGGCTCATCTGGCAAAGTCATATTGTTGAGATACAGCTGCAGTAAATTCGAATAATCTGCAGTATCACCAATTAAGACGGCACCCAATAATTGTTTGCCATCAGCAGAAGTGACTAATTTTTTATAAGTGCCTTTTTTGGGGTTTTGATAAAATAAATGTAAGCTGTCCGGCGTGCGTCCATGCGCATCACCAATACTGCCCACATCAACACCCATGAGTTTCAATTTAGTGCTCATGTCAGCGCCTTCGAATTTTTTATCTTCTACGCCAGCGAGATGTTGTGCGGCAATCGTTGCCATTTGATAACCCGGCGCAACCAAACCGAAAATACGATTCTGCCACAATGCACATTCGCCAATAGCATAAATAGCGGGGTCCGAAGTTTGGCAATAATCATTTATCGCAATACCACCACGTTCGCCTATCGTCAAACCGCTGGTTTTTGCTAGTTGATCTTGTGGACGAATGCCGGCAGAAAAAACAATAAGATCCGTTTCGAGAAATTGATCTTCGCCAAACTTCATTCGCAACGGATGTTCAGTGCCTGGTTCAATGCATTGAGTATTTTTTTGCGTATGTACTTTGACATTTAGGGCTTCAATTTTTTTGCGTAATAAATCTCCGCCTTGAACATCAATTTGTACTGCCATTAATTGCGGCGCAAATTCCACTACATGGGTGTCTAATCCTAAAGTGGTTAGCGCTTTTGCTGCTTCTAGACCCAATAAACCACCGCCCACCACCACGCCAACCTTACTGGTTTTTGCTGCTGCAACAATCGCCTCTAAATCTTCAATGGTGCGATAGACAAAGCAACGAGGATCTTGATGGCCGGGAACGTTGGGTACGAAGGGATAAGAGCCGGTGGCTAATATTAGCGTATCGAAATCAAAAACACTTTGTTCAGTGCGTACTTGTTTTTGTTCTCGATCAAGTGCAATGACGGGTGCATTCAAAATTAATTTCACTTCAGCTGCCGCATAACTATCTGCATCGATCAAATTTAATTCTTCTGGATTTAGCGTGTCGAAATAACGCGTCAGCTGGACACGATCATAGGCTGGGCGAGGTTCAGCGCTGAGCACGGTGATTTGATAGTGCTCGGTGAGCGCTAATTCAATAGCTTTGCAAACAAAATGATGCCCCACCATGCCGTGGCCAACAACAACTAAACGTTTTTTCATGGAATAAGTACTCATACAGCAAAAACAGAGGGAATAAGTTATTTGTAGGTAGCACGGACTATGCCAGCAGCATTAGTAGAGGCAGACCTATGTGTTTGCTCAGGAAGGGCGAACACATAGGTTCGCCCCTACGGGAAAAAATAGATTCTTTTACGCACTGTATTAGCGCAGTGGATGCAGACAGCGCACCGATATGCATTTTATTGGAGAGGTTATCAACCCGTGTTCGCGCAGGAAATTCGTAGCACAAGAGGCGTGGCATAGATGTTGCCTTTCCGCCTTTGCAGCTTGGATTTACCCTGCGGAGAGAATATTTTTTATGCCTACTGAAAAATTCAATTTACTGAACTTTAGTGGAAAAATGCGCACGCTACACTTAAGTTGGATCGCATTTTTCATCACTTTTATGGTGTGGTTTAATCATGCGCCGCTTCTATTGGCGATTGCAGACACTCTCCATCTCAGCAAAGAGCAAATAAAAACGCTATTAATTTTAAATGTTGCGCTGACGATCCCTGCGCGCATTTTAATTGGCATGTTGACTGATCGATGGGGTCCACGTGCGGTCTATAGCGCACTATTAATTCTCGGCAGTATTCCCTGTTTCACTTTTGCCTTTGCTGATTCTTATACGGTGTTGGCGGTATCACGATTTTTGTTAGGGTTTATTGGTGCAGGATTTGTGATTGGCATTCGGTTAATGGGTGAGTGGTTTCCAGCGAAAGAATTAGGTACTGCTGAAGGGGTATATGGCGGCTGGGGTAATTTTGGTTCTGCCGCGGCAGCTTTTTTATTGCCTACGGCAGCTGCGCTATGGGGCGGGCCAGAGGGATGGCGGTATGCCTGTGCGTTAACCGGTGTAATCAGTTTTATTTATGGATTTATTTTTTATTCTAGCGTGAAGAATACACCGAAGCACTCCACTTATTTTAAACCGAAAAAATCCAGAGCGATGGAAGTCACCAGTACAGGCGATTTTTTCTTACTGATTCTTACTAAGATACCTATGTATTTAGCGCTTGTTTTGCTGACATGGAAGTTATCACCAGCTGGCGTGCATCTATTGCCTCAGCCAGTGGCGTATGGCATCTACATTGGTTTAGCCGCATTATTTATTCTACATAGTTATTCTGCCTATCAAGTCAACCGAGAAGTCTTTACGCAGCCTGTGCCGGAAATTCATCGCTATGCTTTTAAACAGGTAACTATTTTAAGTGTTTTGTATTTTATTACCTTTGGTTCCGAGCTTGCAGTGGTTTCCATTCTGCCGTTGTTTTTTCAAGAGACTTTTCATTTGTCTACCGTCGTTGCTGGTTTTCTAGGTGCTGGTTTTGCTTTTACTAATCTTATTGCACGGCCAGGCGGTGGAATTTTAAGTGATGTACTGGGTCGTAAAAAAATATTAATAATATTAGCTGTAGGATTAGTGATTGGATTTGCTGTATTGTCTTGCATAGACAGCCATTGGCCTGTGTGGTTGGCAGTGATGGCGACGGTGATGTGTTCTCTGTTTGTTCAGGGCGGTAATGGTGCTGTATTTGCTGTAGTGCCACTGATTAAACGACGACTCACCGGACAAATTGCGGGGATGACAGGCGCTTATGGGAATGTGGGCGGCGTAGTTTATCTCACTATTTTTTCATTAGTGTCCTACCAAATCTTTTTCTTATTCATTGCAGCAACGGCTTTATTAGGTTTGCTCGCTGTATTCTTTTTGAATGAACCAAAGGGCGTTATTGTTGAAGTCATGCCGGATGGTAGTTTGGCGGAAATAACCGTAGGTTGAAAACACATTATGTTGAGCGTTGCAGCGGGTAGTCATCCCGGTTTAAAAGCTGAAAATCAAGATG
>CAXNEI010000065.1:0-6707 GCA_964201195.1 Gammaproteobacteria bacterium | reverse complement strand
CAACAGCTCAAGCACAAGGTCTGCGCCCAATTTTATGTGTCGGCGAAACTCAGGCGCAGCGCGAGCAACAAGCGACTGAATCGGTAGTGACCGCACAGCTAGATGCGGTGCTAGAAAAAATTAGCGCAGAGAAATTAGCGCAAGTAATCATCGCCTATGAACCCATTTGGGCCATCGGCACAGGTTTATCGGCAACGCCGGAACAAGCGCAAGCGGTGCATGCAAGTATTCGAACTTGGTTGCGCAGCAAGCAAATAATTTGCACACCACTCTTATATGGTGGTAGCGTGTCGCCGGATAATGCGGCGGCCTTGTTTAGTCAGCCGGATATTGACGGCGTTTTAGTCGGCGGTGCGTCATTAAGCGCGCAGTCTTTTTTACAGATTTGTCATGCAGCGAACATAACAGCGAGTTAACAACATGATTCAAACAGTGGTATTAATCATTCAAGTCACCGCCTCTTTGGGATTAATTGGCTTGGTGTTATTGCAACAAGGCAAGGGCGCAGATGCCGGCGCATCTTTTGGTAGCGGCGCATCGCAAACGGTTTTTGGTAGCTCTGGCTCTGGTAATTTTTTAACCCGCACTACAGCAGTTTTAGCCACGCTGTTTTTTCTTGCGAGTTTGGGCTTAGCCTATTTCTCTAAGCACGCTACCCAATCAGGCGCAGTGAATTTTGATACTGTGGCTGCGCCAGCCGCTAAAGTAGAAAAAGCACCTGTGGGTGATTTACCTGCAGCACCCGTAGTGAATAATAAACCTGCTGCACCAGCGAGCGACTTGCCCGCTGCACCAGAGAAAACAGGAAAATAAAGAACAGAGAGTTTTGCCGAAGTGGTGGAATTGGTAGACACGCTATCTTGAGGGGGTAGTGGCGAAAGCTGTGCCGGTTCGAGTCCGGCCTTCGGCACCAGATGATGATTTAAAAATTAAAAAAATCCCTCATACGAAAGCTTTTTCACGCTTGTCTTGGAAAAAAGGGATTTCACTCATGAGCATTATTAAACCACTACCTTTTGAACAAGACATAGAAACTAAAGTGGTTCTAAAAAAACTAGCCCGTGCTCACCAAGCATTAGCTGAACTCAAAGGCGTGGCAGCATCCATGCCGAATCAAAGCATTTTGATCAGCACGCTGGCGCTGCAAGAAGCGAAAGATAGCTCAGAAATTGAAAATATTATTACCACTCACGACGATTTATATCGCAGCGATAGTATTCGCCATCAATTCGTCACGCAGGCTGCAAAGGAAGTGCATAACTATGCTGATGCCTTACGTGCTGGATTCGAGCGCGTTAAATCTACTGAATTACTGACCGTTAATGATATTTTGACGATCCAAGCTGGCATTGAAGAAAACCAAGCAGGATTTCGCAAATTACCCGGCACTGAACTCAAAAATGAGCAAACCGGAGAGACGGTTTACACCCCGCCACAACGTCACGATGAAATTGTTGCCTTGATGAGCAATTTAGAGCGTTTCATTAATGAGCCAACACTTTGTGATTGGGATCCATTAACGAAGATGGCGGTTATCCATCACCAGTTTGAAAGTATCCATCCCTTTTATGATGGCAATGGTCGAACAGGGCGCGTGATTAATATTCTTTATTTAGTGCAGCAAGGATTACTTGATTCTCCCGTGCTTTATCTTTCTCGTTATATCAATCAACATAAAGCGGATTATTATCGCTTGCTGCAAATTGTGCGAGAAAATGAAAACTGGGAAGCTTGGTTATTGTTTATGCTTGAAGGCGTTAGCCAAACCGCCAGACAAACCACGAAATTAGCTACGGAAATTAAAGCACTGATGCAGCAAGTAAAGCATCGGCTGCGTAGCGAGTTACCTAAAATATATAGCCAGGATTTAATTAATAATCTGTTTAGACATCCCTACACCAAAATTGAGTTCTTGATGGAAGAATTGATGATTCATCGTAATACCGCAACCAAATATTTGGATGAACTCGTCAGCCTTGGCCTTTTGTCTAAACACAAATTGGGCAAAGATAATTATTACCTCAATGATTCACTCTATGACCTTCTGCATTCAGTAGGCGAGAGCAGAGTAGGCGGCGCTCTCAATATCTGACCCAACAAGAAAACATGATGTGCCTGAACCCTGGAACGTGCACACGAAAGTGGGTTTTCTTGTGCATGCTTGAAAAACATATCACCAAAATCGCGTTTTTGTGTGCACGTTGTTTGATGGGATGCTGAAGAATATCCTACATCAGGCCAGCAGGGAGGAAAAATCAATGAAAACTGATATGGCCCTATTTGAAGATCATAAAATCCGTCGCATCTACAACGGAGAGTCCGAGACCTGGTGGTTTTCGGTCATCGATATTATTCAAGTGCTCACTCAGCAGCCAGATTATCAAACTGCGCGTAAATACTGGAATAAGCTAAAACAGAGATTGAGTGAAGAAGGCAGTCAACTGGTGACAGATTGTCACCAGTTGAAAATGACTGCGGATGATGGAAGACAGCGATTAACAGATGTCGCTACCGCAGAAACTCTGCTCAGATTAGTGCAATCCGTACCGAGCCCAAAAGCTGAACCAATTAAATTATGGCTAGCCAAAGTTGGCTATGAACGCATGCAAGAAATGGTTGATCCAGCACGTTCATTGGATCGCGCCCGTGAAACCTGGAAAAAACACGGACGCAGCGAGCGATGGATCCAGCAACGAATGACGGGACAAGAAACGCGCAATAAATTAACGGATTATTGGAGCGATCACGACATCAAGGAAGGCGAAGAATTTGCCATCCTCACCAATATCATTCATCAAGAATGGACTGACGTTAGCGTCAAATCACACAAAAAAATGAAAGGCCTGCAAGATCATAATTTACGTGATCATATGAGTGAAGCCGAATTAATTTTTACTGCACTAGCTGAATTGTCTACCCGTCAAATTGCGGAGAGCGTTGAAGCAACCGGCATGCAAGAAAATAAAGTAGCTGCAACAACCGGTGGCCGCATTGCAAAAAAAGCGCGCGAGGAACTGGAAAGTAAAACTGGAAAAAAAGTGGTAACGGGACAAAATTATTTGCCGCCGTTGAATAAGAAGATACGAAATTAAGGGTTACGCAGGAACGAGCAAACAAGTGTGCACACTAAAATTAATTATCATCTCCGGCCTCCCAGGCTCAGGCAAAAGTACGCTTGCTGAAGGCATCGCTAAGAAATTAAGGCTGCCTATATTTTCCGTTGATCCCATCGAATCTTCGATTATTAAAAGCGGTATTCCAAGAAGTTTTGAAACGGGTTTGGCAGCATATCTTATTGCTGAAGCGTTAGCTGCGGAACAATTAAAACTTAATCTTTCCATTATCATCGATGCCGTGAGTGCCGTAGAAGAAGCCAGAGAAATGTGGCGTACTCTAGCAAAAAAATTCAATGCCGCGCTCATTATTATTGAATGTGTGTTAAGTCAGGAATTGCATCAAAGTAGAATAAAATCTCGTGTTCGAAATATGCATGGAATTCCAGAGGTGACTTGGGATGATGTGGAAAGTTGTCGCAGGACCTATTTGCCGTGGGATGAAGAAAGGTTAATCATTGACTCAGCCAATGAGCTTAATAAAAATCTGGATGCAGCATTGGAATATATTGGTGAGAGCCTAGAGCAGAAAATACCTTACCGACAAAACAAGGTTGTAAAATATCATAAATCCTGACAAAACAAGGCTGTAAAATATCAGAATCCTAGTGTAAACTCTAAGTATCTGCCGCTGAAATACGGAATTCTCTATGTCTGCGCTATTAATACACAAAAAGCTGATACGCAAAGAGCTGGCTTCTTTAACCGACTGGTCTGCAACGAATCCTCGCAAACCCTTAATCATTAGAGGTGCCAGGCAGGTAGGCAAATCGACTTTGGTTCGTCAATTTGCCGAAACGAACAACCTCTCCTTGCTGGAAATTAATTTCGAGCGCAATCCTGAATATCGCGAAACGTTTGCTAGCAAAGATCCCTCTCAAATTTTAATTGCACTAAACCTACTGACTAATAAAAAAATTATTGTAGGCAGTACTTTATTATTTCTTGATGAAATACAAGCCGCGCCAGAGGCGTTAGCAGCCTTGCGTTATTTTTATGAAGAAAAATCAGAGCTGCATGTTATCGCTGCTGGATCCTTATTAGAATTTGCACTCGCCGATGCACAATTTTCCATGCCAGTGGGTCGCGTAGAATATTTGCATCTTGGGCCTATGCAATTTGAAGATTTTCTCCAAGCCATGGGATATTCAGAATTAGCGCAGCATCTTCAAGCACTGTCATTAGCAGATATTCGTAACCAGGTCATGCTGAAGCCTGTGCATGAAAAATATATGGCTTTACTGAAGCAATTTTGGATTGTCGGCGGTCTTCCGGAAGCAGTTGCTCGCTATGCAGCAACACAAGATTTTTCTGAGATAGCGAGAATACAGCAAAGTATCGTGGCAACTTACCGCGATGATTTTAATAAATACAGTCAAGGTAAATTAAAAGCATTAATTCAAATGGTGTTTGATCAATTGCCCGTTATGGTTGGGCGTAAATTTAAATATGCCCAAATAAGCAGTGATCATCGGTCTGCAGAATTGGATGAAGCATTGCAGCAACTGTGTATGGCACGAGTCGCTGCCAAAGTACATCACACTTCAGCCAATGGCGTTCCGCTCGGAGCAGAAATCAATCAGCGGTTTTTTAAAACATTATATTTGGATATCGGCTTAATGTGCGCAGCGTTAAAGCTGAATGTGCTCGATTTATCTAAAGATGATTTAAGCCTGATTAATAAGGGGGCGCTTGCTGAACAATTTGTTGGTCAGCAGTTAATGTATAGTGGTTTGTATTATGAAACACCAGCGCTCTATTATTGGGTGCGCGAAGCAAAAAGTGCAGCAGCTGAAATTGATTATTTGCTCACCTGTGGTCAAGCGATTATTCCCGTTGAAATTAAAGCCGGTACCACGGGCTCTCTAAAATCATTACACCAGTTTTTAAAAGAAAAAAATCGCAGTTTTGGACTGCGATTTAATGCTGATATGCCAAGCTTATTAAGTGATGCTAAAAAACTTACCGATGGCACGACAATAAATTATGAGTTGTTATCCCTGCCGCTGTATTTGGTGGGTCAAACACAGCGCTTGATGCGTGATTGTTTAAATAAAAAAGATTAGCCTTTCCCCATCAAGCCTTTAATTGCTGCCGGTAAATCTGCAGGAAATACGACGGTTTTGCTATTACCAGAGGCCGCAAGCATTTCCATGGATTTAATATATTTTTCGCCAAGTAAATAAACGACCGGCATTTCTTTATCACCAATAGCACCAGCTACCAATTCTAAAGCGCGTTGACTGCCTTGCGCTAACATGACTTGTGCTTCAGCGTCACGTTTAGAAGCTTCAAAGCGACCTTCAGCTTCAAGAATCGCTGCATTTTTTTGACCTTCAGCGCGTGTCACTGTGGCGCGACGACTACGCTCTGCGGCCGCTTGTTCTTCCATAGCTTTTTGCATAGTCGCGGATGGGCTGATGTCTTGAATTTCTACTGTCTTCAGCGTAATGCCCCAGTCAGCAATATCATCTGAGATCGCGCCTTTTAATAAGGCTTTAATTTTATCCCGCGATGACAGCGCTTCATCTAACGCGAGTTCGCCCACAATGGAACGCAACGAGGTCTGCACCAGAGTTTGAATCGCGATGCGATAATTCTCTACGCCGTACATGGCTTTTTCTGGCGACACAATATTAATGTAGGCCACCGCATTGGCAACAATCACTACGTTATCGCGGGTAATGACTTCTTGCGAGGGAATTTCTAACACAATGTCTTTGGTCGTTACCTTATAAGCAACGGCATCAATAAAAGGAATCAGAAAATTTAATCCCGGCGTTAGCGAGGTATGAAATTTCCCTAACCGTTGCACCACCCATTTATGACCTTGCGGTACAATGCGAATGCCTTTAGCGGCAGTCATGAAAATAAAAACAAACAACATCAAAACAATTAAAAAACCAGGCGTCATACAATTTTCCTTTAAGCTTTATGAACAATTAACGTATTACCGGACACATCCATCACTCTGACACGATCACCCATGGCTAACGCGTCTTGTGAAATAAATAACCATTCATCAGCGCCAAGAATCGGCGCCGAAAAACGCAAAGTACCCCGCTGCTCACCATTGGGCGGTGATAAAACTAGACCTATTTCTCCCACGATGGATTCGCGAGACAGTCCTGCTTTGGTTTTATCGATGGAAAGAGGTTTGAGATATTTGAACCAAGCGAAAGCAAGTCCGCAAGATAAAATACTCCAGAAGAAAATTTGCCATGCAGGAGATAACGCTGGAAAAAGAAACAGCAGCGCACCAATCACTACCGCAGCGGCACCAAACCAAAGAATAAAGAAAGAGGCAAGAAACATTTCAGCCAGCATGAGTGCAATACCCAACACAATCCAGTGCCAGTAGAGCCATTCAAATTCCATTCGTGTTTTCCTTTATTTAGCCATGTGAGGCGGCATTGTAGCAGAGGCGGCTGTGATAAATGAAGGTTTAGCCTTATCCAATATGAAGTGAGTCTAAAGGAAGGGGTGTGATTCCAATATGAAGTGAGTCTAAACAAAGCCTACATTGCTTGATTTTCGTTCTGTCTTCATGATCAAAGGATGAAAACGATCATGAAACTCGACAACCTTAAAACC
>CAXNEI010000064.1:0-6735 GCA_964201195.1 Gammaproteobacteria bacterium | reverse complement strand
CGGGGCGGGTTTCTGAAGTCAGCGCCCGTTTTGTATTGGATGCGATGCCGGGTAAACAAATGGCTATTGATGCCGATTTAAATGCCGGTATTATTGGGCAAGAAGAAGCAAAAACTCGACGATCTGAAATTGCTGCTGAAGCAGATTTTTATGGTTCTATGGATGGCGCCAGTAAATTTGTGCGTGGTGATGCGGTAGCAGGTATTTTAATCCTCTTCATTAACTTGTTAGGTGGCGTTGCCATTGGCGTTGGTCAGTATGATTTGGATTTTTCAGAAGCCATAAAACGCTATTCATTATTAACTATCGGCGATGGTTTAGTCGCACAAATTCCTTCGTTATTATTATCCACTGCTGCTGCGATTATGGTCACTCGCGTCAATAGCTCAGAAGCTATGTCGAATCAAATTGTTCGACAAATATTTAACAATCCAAAATCACTGATCATTGCAGCCTGTGTATTGGGCTTTATGGGCCTAGTGCCAGGAATGCCCCATGTTGCTTTTCTGTCGTTGGCTATTTTATGTGGTTTTGGTGTGTACTTCTTTAAAAAATACAAAGTGATCGATGGATTAAACGCATCGGCAAAATCTACTCATCCAGCGATTAAACAAGGAAAAAATCCATCGCAAGCGTTGTTATCTAATCAAAGTATAGAACCTAAAGATATCAGTTGGGAAGATGTACAAATGGTGGATATGTTGGGTTTAGAAGTAGGTTATCGCTTGATTGGTTTAGTGGACAAAGCGCAGGGTGGGCAATTACTTCAGCGAATTAAAGGCGTGAGAAAAAAACTATCACAAGAATTAGGTTTTTTAATGCCCACTGTTCATATAAGAGATAATTTAGAATTGGCGCCTAATGCCTATCGCATTACTTTAATGGGCGTCCCCTTAGACGAAGCAGAAATTCATCCAGATAAAGTGTTAGCAATTAATCCTGGCCAAGTATTGGGTCCGCTAGAAGGCATTATTAGTAAAGATCCTGCCTTTGGTATGGAAGCTATTTGGTTGGATGCTGAGAAAAAAGATCATGCGCAAGCTATGGGTTATACCGTGGTAGATGCCAGCACTGTGATTGCGACACATATCAATAAAATTATGCAGCGCCATGCGCATGAATTATTAGGCCATGAAGAAGTGCAAAAACTCATGGATCAATTACAAAAATCAGCACCGCATCTCGTTGAAAACCTCACGCCACAACCTTTAGCACTCAGTATTATTTTGAAGGTGCTACAAAATCTGTTGCAAGAATTTATTCCGATTCGTGATGTGCGCACTATTGCCGAAGCCTTGGCGGAGGCGGGCACAAAGAGTCAAGACCCTGACGTTTTAACGGCATGGGTTAGGGTGTCTTTATCTCGCATGATTGCGCAAACCATCGTAGGTAATAACAGCGATATTCCAGTAATGACCTTAAAGCCGGATTTGGAACAGTTGTTGCTTGGGTCAGTAGCACAGGCAAAACAAAGTGGTGGAACTGACAAAGATGCGGTGATTGAACCGGGTATTGCCGAGCGACTGCAAAAATCTATTGCGGAAGCGATGAAGAAACAGGAAATAGCCGGGCAATCTCCCGTGTTATTAGTGGCGTCAGGAGTCAGAGTTTTGTTATCTAAATTTTTGCGCTATCAACTGAATCATTTATATGTGTTGGCTTACAACGAAATTCCGTCCACTAAAAAAATTACTGTAGTGGCAACTATTGGTAGCTAGGAGTGCGTATGCAAGTAAAGCGTTATATCGCCTCTGATATGAGGAGAGCCTTACAGCAAGTTCGTGAAGAATTAGGTGAAGATGCTGTGATTCTCAGTAATAAAACCACTGCCGAAGGCGTTGAAGTCATTGCTTCTCCCCACTCTAAGGAAGAGCTATTACAAAAATGGGGACATAATCATGCCATTCAGGAAATGAGCAAAAAGATGGTTTCAGAAACTCAACCTGTTGATGTTAAGCGAGTAGAGAAAAAAATAGTTGAAGTTAATAAAGCAGTAGCCGTAGAAAATAACTCAGCACAATATCGCTCTTTTACGCTAGCAACTGATGAAATAGACACTTTAAAAGGTGAAGTTCAACTACTCAAAGATCTGTTAAAAACACAAATGACCCAAGTGAGCTGGGGAAATTTTAATTATTCACAGCCAGTGACTAGCTATCTCTTTAAACAGATGTCTATTTTAGGGTTTTCTTTAGATATTGCTTTTGATTGGTTAGAACAAGTAAAAACCTATCAAGATATTCAGCAAGCTTGGCATGAAACCCTGGATCATTTAACGCAGAGAATTCCTATTATAGCTATGCCGTTTGCGCAGGCTGATCATCGAGTGATTGCTTTGGTTGGGCCAGCAGGCGCTGGAAAAACCACTACGCTAGCAAAGTTAGCTGCGCAGCATATTTTAGCGCAAGGCAAAGAAAGCGTTGCCTTGGTGACTACTGATACTTATCGCATTGGCGCGCAGGAGCAATTGCACACCATCGGTCGAATTATGGAAGTGCCGGTATGCGTAGCAGAAGATAGAGCAATGCTCGATAAAATATTAACGGAATTTTCTAATAAATCTTTGGTGTTGGTAGATACTGCAGGATTGACTCGTCATGATGCTGGTTGGCAAGAGCAGTATCAGTTGATCAAATCACAAGAAGAGCGTTTACAGACTTTATTAGTGCTGCCTTGTAGTCATCAAGAATTAGTTTTGCAGCGCTCTATTTCAGATTTTGGCAATATCAAATTGGATGGATGTATTTTAACAAAGTTAGATGAGTCCTCTAGTTTAGGGGAAATCATTGGCATTGCCATAAAAAATAAATTACCGATTGCTTATGTCACTGATGGCTTATCTGTTTCGGAAGATATTCATTTAGCTAATGCAGTAGCCATTATGCGCCATGCCATTAATTTGGCTAAGTCAAAAAATATAGAAGAAAAAACCATGATTCAGTTATTTGAGAGTTATTTAAATAAAGAGACAAAAGATCAGATTTTTGTAGGCGTTTAATAGTTAAGAATAGATAAGGTGTATTTATGGCAGAGCATGCGGTTCAGGTAATAGCGGTGACAGGTGGAAAGGGTGGTATTGGTAAAACCAATGTCTCCGTTAATTTAGCCGTTGCCATGGCAGAATTAGGTAAGCGAGTAGTTTTATTGGATGCCGATTTGGGTTTGGCTAATGTAGATATTATGTTAGGCGTTGTGGCAAAAGAAAATCTTTCTCATGTTTTATCTGGCGCCTGTGGTTTGTCCGATATTTTAGTGGATGGGCCTGGCGGGATTAAAATTGTACCGGCTACCTCCGGCGCTCAAAATATGGTGCAGCTCAATCAAGCGCAGCATGCAGGTTTGGTGCATTCCTTTGAGGAAATGGCCGATGAAATGGATGTGTTAATTATTGACACAGCAGCAGGGATATCAGATACCGTCACTCGTTTTGTCAGTGCAGCGCAAGAAGTTTTATTGGTGGTGTGTAATGAGCCAACCTCTATTACCGATGCCTATGCAGTGATTAAATTATTAAATCAAGATTATCAAATAGAAAAATTTCATATCGTGCCTAACATGGTGAGAGATCAACAAGAAGGCAAAGAATTATTTAATAAAATTAGTAAAGTGAGCGATCGATTTTTAGAGGTCACTTTAGACTATGCCTATGCCATTCCTTATGATGATCATGTGCGTAAAGCAGTAAAAAAACAACGCGCTGTCTATGAAGCCTATCCAAAATCAGCAGCAGCAGCTGCGTTTAAGGTTTTAGCGCAACAGATTGAGCATTGGTCTGTGCCTGCAATGCCGCGGGGAAATATAGAATTTTTTGTTGAGCATTTAATTCAAAATGCTGGAATGAGAATGGAATAATTCAGCGTCATTAAATAGAGTATGAATAAGAGGTCAACAAATCGTGTTGCATAATAAGGCCTGCGAATCGTATGCGGAAGAAAATCATGCAAATGTTTCCCTTGTTATGGGGGAATCACTTGAATCATTAGTTAATCATTATGCTTCATTAGTGAAGAGAATTGCTCATCACTTAGTGGGGCGTATGCCTTCTCATATTTCTGTAGATGATATGATTCAATCGGGCATGATAGGTTTAATGGAAGCGGCACAAAAATATGATCAAACCAAAGGCGCAAGTTTTGAAACCTATGCAGGAATTAGAATCAGAGGCGCCATGTTAGATGAAGTAAGACGAGGTGATTGGGCGCCTCGATCAGTTCATCGTAATTCACGACGTGTGGCAGAAGCCATTAGACAAGTAGAAAATCGTACGGGTAGAGATGCAAAAGATGTGGAAATTTCACAAGCGTTAGGTATTTCATCGGAGGAGTATCACAAAATGTTGCAAGACAGTATGTCGACTAAATTATTTAGCTTGAGCGATTTGCTGAGTGAAGATGATACGATTTTGGCGGAGAAAGAAAAGGAATATGAGCAAGAGCCTTTAATTGCTATTCAAAGAGAAAGCTTATTGAAATCCTTGGCTGATGCTATTCGTCAACTGCCAGAACGAGAGCAACTAGTTTTAGCGCTTTATTATGATGAAGAATTAAATTTAAAGGAAATTGGTGAAGTATTGGGGGTCAGTGAATCAAGGGTCAGTCAAATTAATAGTCAAGCAGCGCATCGTTTGCGCGCTCGCATGCAAGGTTGGCGCTTGTAATGCTGGTGTTTGTAATTCTGGCACCTGTAATAAATAAAGGTTAGGAGGCATTTTGGATCTTCTCAGCATAGGCGGACTTATTGTTGGAGTTGCTGCTCTTCTTGGCGGTAATTTATTAGAAGGTGGGCAGCTCATTGCGCTTCTCAATGGGCCTGCATTAATCATTGTATTAGGTGGTACTTTGGGTGCGGTACTCTTGCAGACGCCTTGGTCAGCGGTTAAAAATTTATTTGCTATGTTGAGATGGGTTTTTTCCCCACCCATTTTTAATACACAATTAATGATTGATAAACTATTAAGTTGGAGTCGAATAGCGCGAAAGGATGGTTTTTTGGCGCTAGATCCTTTGTTGGAAGGTGAAACCGATGAATTTGTGAAAAAAGGTTTGCAATTATTAATTGATGGGAGCAATGCGAATAAAGTCCGTGATTTGCTAGAAGCGGATAGCTATACGGTAGAGATGCGTTATTTACAAGCTGCGCATATTTTGGAGAGTATGGGAGGCTATGCGCCGACTATGGGCATTATTGGTGCGGTGATGGGTTTGATCCATGTGATGGGAAATTTAATTAATCCTGCAGAAGTAGGGCCTGGGATTGCTGTTGCATTTATTGCAACTATTTATGGTATAGGCTTGGCGAATTTATTATTTTTTCCTGTGGCAAGTAAACTTAAATCAGTGACTCATCAAATTATGCAACACAGAGAATTAATTCTTGATGGTGTTATTGCTATTGCAGAAGGCGATCATCCTGCGCATATTGAAATGCGGTTGATGTGTTATATGGAGCCTGAAAAGAAAAAAATACCTAGGAAGGAAAAAGCTAAAAAACCGGTAATCAATAAAGCTAAAAATGAACCTAATTTTGAATCCGGTAAAACTGAAGAGCAATAGGGTTAGCGAGAATCATGCATAGAAGACGATCCATCAAAAACACGGACAACCTCCATCGTGAAAGGTGGATGATTTCCTATGCAGATTTTGTCACTTTATTATTCGCGTTTTTTGTGACTTTTTATTCCATCAGTTCTGTGGATCCAGAAAAATATGCAAAATTAAGTTCTTCTTTAGAGGATGTTTTTCACTCTCAAGGCAAAGAAGAGAAACCTTCTGGCGATATTTCCACTAAAAAAGATCATCCTGGATCTCACTCCGTAGTGAATAAAAAAGTGCCTGATGGTTGGGAGTCGGTTTCTTTTGCCTTATTAGGTAAGAGAATTGACCTGACCTTTGATGAATTAGTGAAACAAGGATTAGTAACAATTAAGCGAGATCCTTCCTTTATTGAAATTAGTATTAACAGTAGTTTTTTATTTGGCACTGGAGAAACTCGATTACAAGAGGGCGCAAAAAATATTGTCTCTAAATTGGCCAGAATTTTTTCGCAAAACCCTGGCAGCTCGATTTATGTGGAAGGTTTTACCGATGATGCACCGATTAATACAATAGTTTTCCCTTCCAATTGGGAGCTCTCTGCTGCGAGGGCATCTGCGGTAGTGAGGTTGTTAGCCAGTGAAGGTGTGGATCCGAGTTTAATGGCGGCGGTAGGCTATGGAGAATATCAACCAGCAGGCGATAATAAAACAGCTCAAGGCCGCAGTAAAAACCGGCGCATTATTATTCTTATTTCTCGATATATGTATGATAAAAATCAAATAAGTGGGTTGCAAGGGATGCGAGCACCCTATTTAGAGCATAAAAATCTTCAACGGGAAACTAAGGAGATTAAATAAATTGGAATAGTATCTGCATAGCTAGATTGCAGTGGTTTATTTTTTGTCAGGTTAATTTTTATTAAGAGTGTTTTTGGTCGAATGAGAGTTTTTTCGAAAGAGTGATTTTGCATGCTAACTTATTTTTTTATGGGCCTTGTTATTTTAGCCATTGGTTGGATTTATTATCTGTGTATTTGTTTTCATAAGCAGAGCAATAAACAAATTGCATTATTAAAAGATGTAGTGAAACAACAAGCGCACTTATTGATTCAGCATGAAAAATCTTTAGTAGTGATTAATGCAGAAGAGCAATCTTTATAGTGGACCCCATAAAACGGACAATAGATTAAGAGGGTATCTGT
>CAXNEI010000063.1:0-6824 GCA_964201195.1 Gammaproteobacteria bacterium | reverse complement strand
CAGTAGTGCCATATATTTCTTTGTGCCTTGAACAAAATGGCGGCCATTATGAGCAAATCTATAGTAGGTTTCAATCCGGGATTGTCTATTGCGATATGCATTAAACTTCGACTAGGCTTACCCTACATTTCATTCTGCGGATTTTCATCATGATTTATCGTCTCTTTTGCCTTTTGCTCAGTGCTGTTTTGTTGAATGGCTGCGCTCAGCATAAATCCGCACCCCCGGTTGCTACAACGCCACCAGCGGAACCCATCCCTAGCCAACCGATCCTGCATAAATCTTTTGAGCGAGAGACTTTATTCGATTTAATGTTAGGCGAGTTTGCCAGCAAGCAAGGCCGCATGGATATTTTATTAGAAGAATATGCGAAGCAAGCCCGTCATACGCAGGATCCGGCAGTGATAGAACGTGCGCTGCAAGTGGCATTGTATTTAAAAAAACCACAACTCGGCACAGAGATGGCTCAGCTTTGGCTGAAAGCTGACCCCAACAGTCAGCAAGCCTTAAATTATGCTTTTCTTTATCTCGCTCAGTTAGCCATTGCAGCCCACGATGCTGAAGCGGCGCTGGCGCAATATCAGAAAGTCAGTTTAGGGCCTTTTTTTGGCTTAGCACAAATACAAATAGCGCAGATCTTGGCAGATCAAAATCAATTGGAGCAAGCCAGAGCAGGTTTAGCGCAAGCACGCAAACAAGATCCAGAGGATGCAGTAGATTTTATTATTACCGAAGCGGCTTTGCTGGTGAAAGTGGAAAATTATGCTGCAGCTGAAGTGGTATTTAAGCAAGCATTGAAAGAATATCCCGATAATCCAGAGTTGCTTTACAGTCATTCAGTCCTTGCAGGACAACAAAAAAATTGGCCAGCGGCTGAACGTGATTTACGTCGCATTATTAAAATGCATCCCAATAGTTCAGTGGCGCTCAACGCATTAGGCTACACTCTTGCCGATCAAAATCGCAATTTAAAAGAGGCCTATGAGCTGATTCAACAAGCCTACCGATTAGAGCCTAATGATCCGAGCATTATGGACAGTATGGGCTGGATAGAATATCGATTAGGTCATTACGCCGAAGCACAGACTTTGTTAGAGAAAGCGTATAAGTTATTTCCCGATCATGAAGTGGCAGCACATTTAGGCGAAGTTCTGTGGATGCAAGGCAAAAAAGAGCAAGCAGAAAAACTCTGGCGAGAAGCGTTAAAGAAAACGCCGGACAGCGATGTATTGCGCGATACGATGAAGCGGTTTCATGTCGAACCTTAAGTGTATTAGCTGCGCCCTTTCACTGTTTTTGTTAGCCCTGCTTGCCGGCTGCCAGCAATTACCGCAAAAAATACCAGTGCAATTTTCCACGCAACAACAAGCACAAACTCAACTGAACTATTGGTTATTAACCGGCAAAGTGGGTATTCGTTTAAATAAACAAGCATCGCGAGCTGATATTATTTGGCAGCAACAACCCGATCATTACGAGCTCACGCTGCAAGGGCCGTTCGGCAGCGGCGCGTTACAACTTATCGGTACACCTGAGCAAGCAACGCTGATCACTGCCGAGGGAACGCAACAAGCACCCAATGCTGAAATATTGATAAAACAACAATTGGGTTGGTCAGTACCGGTTGAATATTTAGCCTGGTGGGCGCAAGGATTGCCAACACCTGATTTACCTTTGCAAGGTAACGCTACTTATGACGAACAACATCATTTAACTGGCTTTACACAAGATAATTGGACAATTACGCTGGCAGAATATAAAACCACCTCAACGGATAACTCCGCTATTTCCACAGTAGAATTACCTTATCGAATTACGCTGAATAAAGCTTCTTTACGACTTACCTTGGTTATCGCCGAATGGAAAAATCTGAATTTTTAACTTGCCTCTCCCCTGCTAAATTAAATTTATTTTTGCATATCACTGGCCGTCGCGCTGATGGTTATCACACCCTGCAAACCTATTTTCAATTATTGGACTACGGCGACCAACTTAATTTTAAACGCTTAGAAACGCCAGATATCCAATTAATGACTTCGTTATACCCAAAGCGAATGGATTTTAGGGGAGGCGTCGAGCGATCGAATCCTCAGGAGCATAGTATGTCCTATGTGACTGAGGTGAGAAGCGATGACAACAAACCCTTAAATTCATTCGATAAGGGTATAGATCAGGTCGCTGAACAAGATAATCTTATCTACAAAGCAGCAAAATTATTGCAACAACAATCGCGGACTCATTTTGGCGCACAGATTCAACTCGATAAAAAAATTCCTCTAGGCGCAGGTTTAGGCGGTGGATCTTCTAATGCTGGCGCTACCTTAGTTGCACTGAATTATCTTTGGCAAACAGAGTTTTCTTGCAGCGAATTACAGCAACTCGGTGTGCAATTGGGCGCCGATGTGCCGCTGTTTGTTTTAGGTCAAAGCGCTTGGGCGGAAGGTATTGGCGAGCAACTCATGCCATTAAAAAGCCCATCTGCTTGGTTTTTAGTCGTTACACCGAATATTCATGTCTCAACGCAGGAGATTTTTCGTCATCCGCGATTGACAAGAAATACCCCTCCCATTAGAGTGTCGACCGCTCACAAAGAGGAAGGTGAAACTTTTCTCGAAGCAGCTCAGCATAATGACTGTGAATTATTAGTCTGCGAGCTGTATCCAGAGATTGCGGAAGTATTGAAGTGGTTGCGCGCATTTGGCGCCGCACGACTCACTGGCACAGGTGCCAGTTGCTTTGTGGACTTTGCAACAGAGGCTGAAGCAGCTAAAGTAAAAAAACGTTTGCCGTCGCATTGGCAGAGTTTCATTGCACGCGGTATTTCTACCACACCGCTGCATCAAATGATTTCGAGTGTTTAAAAAAACACTCTCTTGAGTATTGGGCCGTCGCCAAGTGGTAAGGCAACGGGTTTTGATCCCGTCATTCGTAGGTTCGAATCCTTCCGGCCCAGCCAACATCTAAGCCTCCCCTTTTTTCAAGGGGGTTGTTGCATAAATCAGAGAGCTAAAAAATCTCAACCGTTCGCCCTGAGCTTGTCGAAGGGCCGACTATTTGAGAATGGGCTTCGACAGGCTCAGCCCGAACGGTTCATCTTTAGTGTTCAAATCCCCACCTGAAATAACAGCTGGATTAATCTTATGTCAAAACTTCTCGTCTTCACCGGCAATGCGACACCTGACCTTGCGCAAAAAATTACCCGTAATTTGCACATCCCCATGGGTAATGCTCACGTAGGTCGTTTTAGTGATGGCGAGATTGCCGTAGAAATTAATGAAAATGTCCGCGGCGCTGATGTCTTCATCGTGCAATCTACTTGCGCGCCGACCAACGATAATATTATGGAATTGATCGTGATGGCTGATGCGCTGAAGCGTTCATCTGCTGGACGTATCACTGCAGTGATTCCCTACTTTGGTTATGCACGCCAAGACCGTCGAGTGCGTTCTGCTCGGGTGCCTATTACTGCAAAAGTCATCGCTGACATGCTCACCGCTGTGGGCGTTGATCGCATCCTCACCGTGGATTTGCATGCCGATCAGATCCAAGGCTTTTTTAATATTCCAGTAGATAACGTTTATGCATCGCCGGTTTTACTCAGCCATCTAGAACAACA
The DNA here is from genome assembly GCA_964201195.1 of Gammaproteobacteria bacterium. Lineage (GTDB taxonomy): Bacteria > Pseudomonadota > Gammaproteobacteria > Pseudomonadales > JAHFSE01 > JAHFSE01. Next base: position 3,208 of record CAXNEI010000063.1, on the reverse strand, counting down.
AAAGCATAAAGATGTCGTGATTGTGTCGCCCGATGTAGGCGGCGTGGTTCGCGCTAGAGCAATCGCTAAACAACTCGGTGATACGGATTTAGCAATCATCGATAAACGTCGGCCTAAAGCCAATGAATCACAGGTTATGCATATCATCGGTGAAGTAGCCGGCCGCACCTGTGTGTTGGTGGACGACATGGTGGATACCGCGGGCACTTTATGCAAAGCTGCCGAAGCGCTAAAAGCAGAAGGCGCTGCGCAAGTATTCGCTTATTGTACCCATCCTGTCTTGTCTGGCTCTGCTATTGATAACCTCAGTCGCTCCGCTATGGACAATTTAGTCGTCACTGACACCATTCCGCTATCGGAAAATGGTCAAGGGTGTAGTAGAATCCTGCAGCTTTCGCTGGCCGGCATGCTCGCTGAAACGATTCGACGGATTAATAACGAAGAATCTTTGAGTGCGATGTTTGATTGGCCGTATAAACCGGTGAGCTAATTACTCACCAAAACAAATGAGTTGGTCGCGACTCATTTTCTTTTCTCTAGAGGAATATCTATGTCAACTGCATTCTCATTAGACGTCACTGTACGCAGTGATCTGGGCAAAGGTGCGAGCCGCCGCCTACGTCGCCAAAACCAAGTTCCTGCCATCGTTTATGGTGGAGAACAAGCGCCACAAATCATCAGCATTGCGCTAAAAGATTTGATTAAACGCTTAGAGAACGAAGCTTTCTATTCGCATATTTTGACGCTGGATGTAGCAGGCACTCCGATTAAAGCCGTACTTAAAGCGCTTCAAAGACATCCAGCAACTAACACACCTACTCACGCAGACTTTCAGCGCGTAGATGAAACTCATAAATTGCACATGCATGTACCACTGCATTTTATCAATGAAGCCACTTGTGCCGGCGTGAAAACTCAAGGCGGTTTAATTTCCCATCAATTAACTGAAGTTGTTGTGGCTTGCTTACCAAAAGATTTGCCTGAATATCTAGAAGTAGATATGGGCGAGATTTTGGTGGGTCACTCTGTACACTTAAGTGATTTGAAATTACCTACAGGCGTTGAATTAGTAGAGCTCAGTCATGGCAGCACAAGCCATGACTTAACGGTTGCCCTAGTATTGGCACCACGCACTGGCGGTGATGATGAAGAGAAACCTGCTGCTGAAGCTGAAGCCAAACCTGCAGAGAAAGCCGGAGCTAAGCCCGCAGAAAAAGCTGGCGCCAAACCTGCCGATAAAAAAGGTTAAGCACCCTGATGGGCTCTCCCATCTCCTTAATCGTTGGCCTGGGCAATCCCGGGCGCGACTATCAAAACACCCGCCACAACGCGGGTGTTTGGTTTTTGCAGGCGCTTGCTCAACAACTTAAGATTCAATTTACTGAACAGCCTAAATTTTTTGGCTTAGTGGCGCGCGCAGAAATTGCCGATCAGTCCGTGCATTTATTAATTCCCACCACTTTTATGAATCTCAGTGGAAAATCTGTGGCGGCACTCGCACAATTTTTTAAAATTCCGCCAGAAGCTATTTTAGTTGTGCATGATGAATTAGATTTATTACCCGGCATGGCGCGCTTAAAACAAGGTGGCGGCGCTGGCGGACATAATGGCTTAAAAGATATTATTCAGGCGTTAGGCAATCAAAATAATTTTCAGCGATTACGCTTAGGCATAGGACATCCGGGTCAGGCAAGCTTAGTGACTAATTACGTATTGGGCACTCCGCCCTCATCGGAAAAACAACTGATTGAAGAAGCGATTGAACAGGCTTTACCCGAAATTCCTGCAATCATTAGCGGAGATACACAAGCAGTGATGAATAGATTGAATCAGAATTGACTAAACAAGGCAGAGTTAAAGAAGCATTTTCACCAAAGCAGCAACTAATCCAGCTTGAGCAATCATCAGCCCAGCCATCCATTTGATGATCTCTGCTTTAGCATCGTTGATTTTAGCCTCAAGCTTATAGTCTAAACGCTGCTCTAATGCGATTAAGTCTGCCTTTACTGCAGCTATATCTAACTTTGTGGCTAGCTCTTGTGCGCCGAGTACATCGACTAAAGCTTCCGCCTCTGCCCGAGCATAGGCCTCTGGCACACCAGCGCTGGTGAGACGATTAACGAATTTGAGTGTATCGAAAGTAATGGTTGTCATGCTCCGCATACTAGGTTGAGCGTGGCAGTCTGTCAATTATTATGTATTTACGAAGCTATTACGGAGCTATTTACAGGAGAAGAGTATGGCAGTTCAATGCGGCATAGTCGGCCTACCTAACGTAGGCAAATCCACTTTATTTAATGCGCTCACTAACGCGAAAATTGCAGCGGAAAATTTTCCCTTCTGCACCATTGAGCCCAACACAGGCATAGTGAATATTCCTGATCCACGCCAAGATGCGATTTCTGCTTTGGTCAAACCTGAACGCATTCTTGCGGCCACAATGGAATTCGTCGATATTGCCGGCCTGGTAAAAGGCGCAGCAACAGGCGAAGGCTTAGGCAATAAATTCCTCGCTCATATTCGAGAAACTCACGCCATTGCTCAAGTGGTGCGTTGCTTTGATGACGATAATATTATTCACGTAGCAGGCAAAGTTGATCCGCTTTCCGATATTGAAATTATTCAAACGGAATTAGCACTAGCCGATTTAGACACCGTAGAAAAAGCGATTCTCCGCGTCACCAAAACTGCCAGAGCTGGCGATAAAGAAGCCGTCGCCTTAAAGACCTTGTTAGAGACCCTTGTGCTGCCCCATTTAAATGAAGGCAAAGTATTGCGCTTGCTTAAACTAGATGAAGAACAACAAGCACTACTAAAACCCCTGTGTTTACTCACCCAAAAACCCACCCTCTATATCGCCAACGTCGATGAAACAGGTTTTACCAATAACCCCTATCTCGACTTAGTGACTCAACTCGCCGAACAAGAAGGCAGCCAAGTCATTCCCATTTGCGCTAAAATTGAAGCAGAATTATCTGAATTAAGCACAGAAGAAAAAACCGAATTTCTCGCTGAACTCAATATGGACGAACCTGGCTTAAATAAAGTGATTCGCGCTAGCTATAAATTGCTCGGCCTTCAAACTTATTTCACCGCCGGCGTAAAAGAAGTCCGCGCTTGGACAGTGCCAGTCGGCGCCAAAGCACCGGAAGCAGCAGGCGTCATTCATACCGATTTTCAAAAAGGTTTTATTCGCGCTGAAGTCACC
>CAXNEI010000062.1:0-6863 GCA_964201195.1 Gammaproteobacteria bacterium | reverse complement strand
TATGTTTTCTACGGATGTGACTAGCGCTAAAAATCTAGAAAACTGGTAATCCTTTTTTTCTTTGTAGGGGCGAACCTATGTGTTCGCCCTTTATAGGGCAGACACATGGGTCTGCCCCTACTATGCTTCTTGATCCCTCCGCCGAAATAGCGTCTAATGACCGCGTTTTTTCAGGTCTAGAGACGAGAAATATTATGACGGTTCAGCCAGGTGCGCTTTCTGTAGTGATTCCCATCCATAATGAAATGGGCAATATTCGACCGCTATTTATCGAAATTCATCAAGCTTTGTCTCCTGTGTTAGCCGAATGGGAAGCTATTTTTGTCGATGATGCGAGCAGTGATGCCAGTCCACAAGAGCTGGTGGCGTTGCTTGCAGAATTTCCTCAAGCCCGAGTAATACGCCAACAGCGTTGCCAAGGTCAAAGCACCGCAGTGCATTTGGGTGTGCAGTGCGCTCGTTTTCCTTGGGTTGCTGTATTAGATGGTGATGGTCAAAATGATCCTGCTGATATTCCACAATTAATTGTTGCCGCACGGTCTTATGGTTTTCCTCAACTCTTAACAGAACAAAATAAACCCATTTTGATTATGGGGCATCGTAAATCTCGGCAAGACGTTTGGTTGCGACGATTATCTTCACGCGTAGCTAACTGTGTGCGCAGTTATTTCTTGCAAGATGCCACGCCGGATTCTGGTTGTGGATTAAAATTATTTTCCCGCACAGCTTTTCTCAAATTACCTTATTTTGATCATATGCATCGATTTGTGCCGGCATTATTTAAACGTTTAGGTGCGGTGATTTATTCTGTGGAAGTCAATCATCGATCTCGACAGTTGGGCATTTCAAAGTATGGTTTGCATAATCGCTTATGGGTCGGCTTAGTGGATCTGTTAGGTGTGTTTTGGTTATTGAAAAGAAATAAACAATTTGACTGGCAAGAAATTCAGGTTAACTCGCATGATTGATCATATCGATCTATGGATTGTCATTGGTTTTATAGGTCAAACTTTATTTTCCCTGCGCTTTATTGTGCAGTGGCTTAGCAGTGAAAAGGTGAAGCGCAGCGTCATTCCTTTAGCTTTTTGGTATTTCAGCTTAGGCGGTGGGGCAATATTATTTGCGTATGCGTTGCATCGCAATGATCCAGTATTTGCGGTGGGGCAGGGAACTGGATTATTTATTTATGTGCGTAATTTATATTTGGTCTATCGTGAACGACGATATGATGTTCTCCCTCAAGCTTAATTCACGGGCGCTTAAATGAATAAGCCTTGGATAAAATTACTCAATAGCTTTAATCAAATTAGGCAGCGTTATCCTTCCGCTGATTTAATTCTGTTGTTGGTAATTGCCTTCCTTTTGTTTAGTTCTGGTTTAGGTCTTCGAGATCCTTGGGCGCCCGACGAACCGCGTTTTGCCTTAGTCGCTAAAGAAATGGTGCAAAGTGGTCAGTGGTTTTTTCCTACCCGCGGCGGAGAGCTCTACCCTGATAAGCCTCCTATTTTTATGTGGTGTATTGCAGCGTTTTATTCGCTGCTCCATAACATGCGCATTGCCTTTTTATTGCCTTCGTTATTGGCTGGTTTGGGTACCCTATGGTTGACTTATGATTTGGCCAAGCGTCTTTGGGGACAGCAAACAGCTTGGATTGCTGGCGTTGTTTTACTGGCTATGTTGCAATTTACTTGGCAAGCAAAAACAGCGCAGATAGACGCTCTATTATGTTTTTGGACCACCTTAGGTTTATATGGTTTATTACGGCATTTATTATTAGGCCCACAGTGGGGTTGGTATACGGTAAGTGGTATCGCTATCGGTTTAGGCGTCATTACTAAGGCGGTAGGGTTTTTACCTTGGTTTGTGTTTATTCCTTATATATTGTGCGCTTGGCAGCGTTGGCAATTTCTTCCTGTTATTAAGATTCAACACCTGCGTTGGTTTTTGGGGCCGCTATTTGCTGCGTTAGTAGTGAGCGCCTGGTTAATTCCTTTATTCTGGTTGACGGATCACTCGAATAATCCCGCTTTTTTAGAATATAGAAATAATCTTTTATTTCACCAAACGGTGACGCGTTATGTGCATGCTTGGCATCATCTAAAACCCTTTTGGTATTACGTGGTAGTTGTGATTCCTTGGGCGTGGTTTCCTGTTACTTTGTTGTTGCCTTGGATTTTTCCGCGTTGGTGGCAAGCGTTAAAAATGAAAGATGCACGTTATGGATTAATGCTAGGTTGGATAATTTGCGTTTTAATTTTTTTCTCTTTAAGTCCTGGGAAGCGGGGCGTGTATATTTTGCCTGTAGTGCCTGCTTTGGCTTTAGTTATTGCGCCTTGGGTAAGTGAATTATGGAATCGACTTTATTGGCGACGACTGATCTGCGGTTTTCTTTTATTTTTGAGCTTATTCTGGTTGAGTTTGGGTTGGTTTGCTTACCCCATAATTAATCAAAAACGTTCTGCTGAGCCATTGATGGAGGAAATTTCTCGTCACATAGGAGTGCAGGGACAATTGGGAATGGTGGCTTGGAAGGAGCAATTATTATTGCATGCACCGGAACATACGGTAGTTTTTGGATTTCGCACCTCACCTGATGAGCAGTGGCAACAAGCCGTCAGTTGGTTAAATCAATCGCCGCATCGCTGGCTATTGATTCCGAGTTCAGTCTTCAAAAAAAATCGAAGCATTTCTTGCGATAAAAGTACTCAGCAGGTGAGCTTAGGAGTGCATTACAGGCAAAATTGGTTGTTAATAAAAGGCTGCTCTTCTTGATTGCCTACATTAAAAATGACCCCTGCTTAAAATAACGTAAAAAAATTACTGATACCTACCGCTCATGCATTGAAGCTAGTGGGTGCTTTTCCTTATACTCCGTTGGCGTTTTTCCTCTTTACATGTTGGCTATGCTTGAGGCGGTTACTTATGAGAGCTTTTTCTGTATCACTAAAATCTCTGGTTCCTTTAACACTTTTTGTGTTGGGTTTTACTGCTAAGCTAGCCTTGGCTGCGCCTTTTCAAGAGGGTGGAGCTCTTCCGTTCTCAACTGACTCACTTGCTTGGTTTGATGCTGGGAGTACTAGTTCTTTATACAGTGATACTGCTTGTACAGCAGCGGCTAGTAATAATGGTGTGGTTGCTTGTTGGAAAGATTTGTCTGGTAAAAATAATCATGTTGTCTCGGTAGCTGGTAAAGGTTTACCGCATCTTAATCAGGCTGGCCCAGCAAATCGCAGCGTGGTGAATTTTGCCTCTGCTAATTCTGAAACACTTGAAAAGATATTAACTACTAGTACTGATTATTCGCTCTTCGTAGTAATGAAGCCGACGAAAGTAAAGGCGCAGAATCCGCTTTTTAGTAATGCGAACAGTCGCACAAGTCAAAGAAGATTTTTTGAAGTAAACGCTACTGATGAGCAGATGTCTTTTGAAACGGATAGCAATGGACCTTTTGCGTATGCAGCTCAAGAGCAATTATGGCATGTGGATGCTTTTAGTCACAACACGCAAGCTGCTGCAGAAACATTAAGCTTATGGCGGGATGGTGCTTTATTAAGCCAGAAAAACTTAACAGTGGCAGGTGCTCCCGTAAGAGGTCAGGGTGCATTTTTCACCCGCTTGCGATTGAATAGTAATTTGGCGGGCGATCAATATGGTGATTATCAAGTTGCCGAGATGGTTATTTATAATCGCGCGCTAACCAGTTGCGAAGCACGTGAAGTGAGCTTTTTCTTGGCGACTAAATACAATTTTCCTTTTCTTCATGTGAGTAATTATGACCTTTACTCAGACTATGGATATGGCTTGGCTAAATTAATGGATTTACAAGCCAGTACTTCAGATCCTTCTGGTAATGTGTGCGCTAATTTTCTTGCTAAACAAGCATCCTCTTCCATTGTGACTTTATCAAATCCTAGTGCGCTAGCTGAGGGAGAAGTGATTTTCTTCGGTCATAGTGTGGATGCATTAACGGTTAATTCTGTATCAACTCAACAAGATCTACCTAGTAAGTTAGGTGGGGAGAGATTAGCGCGCGTTTGGGCGGTGGATTATAAAACAGAAGCGACTACGCAAACTTTGGATGTGCAATTTGATGTAAGTGGATTAGATGGTGGTAATAGCGCATCTAATTATGCTTTATTAGTTGATGCTTCAGGAGCGGGAATTTTTTCAGATGCGGATGTAATTATTCCAAGTAGTTTGATTAATGGCGTCTTAACTTTTTCAAAAGTAAAACTGACGAATAAAACTAAATTTACCTTAGCAAAAAATATCGATGGTGATATTGATGGCGATGGAGTTTCCAACTCAGCAGAATGTTCTACTTCTTCTTGCTCGGATTCTGATGGGGATGGAGTGCCTGATTATTTAGAATCTACAATAGTAGATACCGATGCGGATGGTATTCCTAATCATAAAGATGCAGATGATGATGGGGATAGTATTCCAACAAAAAATGAAATAGCTACTCAGTTAAATTCAGCAGGTACAGCATTAAGTCCAGCGAATACTGATGGTGATGCTATTGCTGATTATCTTGATTCCGATGATGATGCTGACGGTATTTCTACTAAGAATGAAGTGGGCACAAATCCAGCTAGCCCGTTAGATACCAACACTGATGGAACTTATGACTATTTGCAAAAAACGGTAGACGGTTCTCGGGGCTTGGGCGGTAGTGGCGGTAGCGTCGTAAAAACTGGTAAAGGCGGTAGTATGCAAGCCGTCAGTTTGCTCTTTTTGTTAGGTTTGGTTGTGGTGAGAAGGCGAGCTCAAATTGCTAAAGGTATGCAGTGGTACTTAATGCCATTAGCTTTAGTTGCTGTGCCTCAAGCATCAGCTGATGAAGGCGTTGTATTATCGCCTATCTATTTAGGTGGAAATTTAGGATCGAGTTATCTCAAGCCGGATGTTACTGATTCTGACTATGAAAATGAGAGTAATAGTGATGTAGGGTTTGGTTTATTTGCGGGTTATCAGTTAATGCCGTCAGTTGCGGTGCAGTTTAATTATAATCAGTTAGGACAATCAGGCTTGTTAAATACCACTAATCAACAAAAAGGGAATATTGATTATCAAACATGGTCAATAGACGGGAGAAAAACGTTTTGGCATAGTGATCGTTGGTCGGCATTTGCTGGCGCTGGATTTAATTATTTGCAAAATAGCAGCAGTACAGTAAGTTATGAAAAATCTAGTACTATTCAGGTTAAGTTATTAGCAGGCGCTGATTATGCTTTGCAATCCGGGTTATATCTTCGTCCGCAAGTAGAGAGGTTTTCAGGTGATGCTTCTTATTTTTCTTTAGGTCTGGTTAAGCATTTAAATGCGCAGCAGAAAAAAATACCGGCAAAGGAAATTTCTACTCCTCCTGCTCAAGTAGAGCAAGCACCTGTTGCCACTCCTATGCCTGAGCCAGTAAAAGCGGTGGTTGTTATTCCTCCGCAAGACACTGATAAAGATGGTCTGTTGGATGCTGTAGATCAATGTCCTAATACGGCACCTCGTTTGAAAATTGATGCGAAAGGATGTGCGGTGTTTGATCATGCATTTCCCAACGTTGTTTTTGACAATAACTCTTCTCGCTTAACGCCAGATTCTTTGAAGGTCTTGGATGGATTAATTCCAGAAATAAATGCACTTGCTTCTACGAGACTGATTGAAGTGCAAGCTTATACGGATAATGTGGGTGAAGAAGGATATAATGTATGGTTATCGGACAGAAGGGCTAAAGCTATTATGAGCTATTTGGTCAGTCGTGGTATATCTGCTGATCGATTAACGGCAAAAGGATATGGCGCAGTTAATCCGGTAGCCGATAATACTAAGGAAGAGGGCCGCGCGCAAAATAGACGCGCAGTTTTTAAAGTGACGAACTAAAAGTCTATCGCTAAAAAAGCCGCTTAGTAAGCGGCTTTTTTATTGGCTAAATTATTTTCTTCAGTCGAAAAAAAGCGCCGTTCTTTCGATTGGCGCTTTTTATCAGTTCGCTAGAAACTAATCTTTAATCATATATTAAAGATCGAATTTCTTAGACCAAGCAAGATTGATTTTTGGATCTTTATCAATAAAGCCTGCATCCGCTCTTGCTGCGTCTTGGTCGATAACTTGGCTAACAGTTACGGCAACTTCGTCATTTAAAGCATAAGACAAGTCTAAGTGAGTGTAATCATTAGCAGCAGCGTCGCTGTTCTGTTGAAGGCCTAGAGTACCGCTCACTTTACCCATGCCGTAGCCTAGGCTGTAATAAACGTAGTCGCCTTGCAGAGAAGCAGCAGCGCCGAAACTTGCTTTGCCAGCATTAGGGATGTCATAGCCTAAATTCAAAATGAATTCAGATAGGCTACCATATTTTTGGTTGCCAGCAGCTTGTGGATACTCGTAGCTAGTCAAGTTTACGTCAACGCTTAGGCCTGCTACAGCAGTGCTGTAACCTACGTAGGCATCGTATTCACCGCTAGTAGATGTACCGCTGTTGCTTACCCAAACACCTGCATAAGCGCCAGATGCGTGGTTGTAATCTAAGCTGCCAGATACTTGTGCATTTGGATTGCTTAAATCCAAACCGCGGTATAAATAAAAGTTACTAACGCCTACGGTGGCGCTGACGCCAGCTATTGCCGTTGCAGGTGCTAACGCAGCAGCGCTGAGTGCAATTGCAGCAGCTAAAGAAGAAACTTGAATCGATCTTTTCATGTGAGGTTAACTCCAAATGGGTCATGAGTTGAGGTGATGCCAGCGGACTCTGGTGGAGTGCAAAGAGCGCTACACCAGGTACCGGCGACACTCTATGTATCAGAATTACCAAGGCTATTCCATATATAATGCATAATTAATCAGATATTTTGTGAAAGACTGTGTCGAAT
>CAXNEI010000061.1:0-6870 GCA_964201195.1 Gammaproteobacteria bacterium | reverse complement strand
CTCTAATGCTGCAACTGCACAAGCCACAGCTAAATAAGTTTTTCCTGTTCCTGCAGGGCCAATACCAAAATTAATATCATGACTTAAAATACTATTGACATAAGCTTGCTGATTTTTACCTCGTGGTTTTATAGAAACGCGTTTCGCTTTAATAATCGGCGCATCATCAGCATCCACTAGATGAAGTGTATTTTGCATTTTCGACTCCTGTAAAGAAAGATGAACTGAATCAGGCGTAACTAAATCACCTTTTTCAGTTTCGTTATAGAGTTGGTCGAGTATATGGTGTGCTGCTTGAATGGACTGGCTTTGGCCAGCGAGTTCAAAAAAGTTACCGCGGCTATTAATTTTAATTTGGAGGGACTGTTCAATTTGATGGAGATGCTCGTCAAGCTGGCCACATAGATTAGCTAATCTACGGGAATCATAGGGCTCTAAACTAAACTGTTGAGTTTTAATAGCAGAGTTACCTCTCAGGTTGGTTAATCGGGAAAAAACCAGGCCTTCCCTTTCAGGATAACCGTAATTTTCAATAGGTAAAATCTGTTTGGCTAAGATTTCCCCATAAGATACAAAACGCAACCTTACTTTTGATAAACTACTTACTCACTTAGCAACTAGCGGATCAATAAGCTCGAGCCCTTCAATCCATCGAAAATCCTGCGTATTATGTGTAATTAATGGCATTTTGTGAACCAAAGCTGTAGCAGCAATGATAGCATCGGCTAACCCTATGCTACGCTGCTGACGCAATGAAATTGCCGCATGAATAATGCCAGTTGTTACCGACAAAAGATTCAATCCATTAAAAAATAAATTGAAACGATGGCGTTCAAACTCAGATAATCGCCAGTAACCTACCACTTCCAGCTGTGTGATGGCTGATGCTGAAAAATCTCCCGCCTCTAAAAAACTTCTAATTCGATCGTATTCTGGCTGGAAAGCGTAAATAATTATGTTGCTATCAAGAAGCATTAACAATCCTCTCGCCCAGGAAGCATCCGCTCACCGCGCTGCTCTCGTTGCCACTTTACTGGATCACCAAATTTTTTAGCTATGCTCGATAGCACCTCAGGATCAGTTTCTCGCAAAATACTAGTAAGATAAGCACCATTCATTAATGGGGACGGGGCAATCGCCTCATCATCAGCTTCAGCGATAACTACCATCACGCGAACATGCTGCAAGCGAGGCGGACTACCTAGCCATTGCAGATGCCCATCAGTATAAATTGCCTCATAACTTTTCAACACGGCTTATCCCTCATATACATATAAACAATCAAGCAATAATAGCACAATAGCTCTCATTACCCAAGAACTCCCCATATAAAGAATTAGGCAGCGCCTCTACTATATTCACTGTCACCATTTGTCCAATCAATTGACTGTCGCTTGACAGAAAATTCACCACTCGATTATTTTCCGTGCGCCCTTGTAATTTACCTGGATCTTTTTTTGAATATCCTTCAACCAAAACTTTCTGCTGAGTATTTTTCATCGCCAAGGAAATTTCTTGTGCTTTTTGAATAATGCGTGACTGAAGAATTTGCAATCGGTGTTTTTTTACTAACTCAGGCGTCTCATCAGGTAATTGCGCAGCAGGTGTTCCTGGTCGAGGGCTATAAACAAAACTATAGGAAGTATCAAATCCCACCGTATCAATTAACGCCATCGTATCGGCAAAATCGGCTTCTGTTTCCCCAGGAAAACCCACAATAAAATCAGAAGAAATCGTGATATTCGGACACACTTTTTTTAATTTTCGAATAATTGATTTATATTCAATCGCTGTGTGATTTCGCTTCATTAAAGCCAAAATACGATCGGAACCGCTTTGTACCGGCAAATGTACATGATTGACTAATTGCGGAATAGCGCCGTGCGCTTCAATAAGATCAGCAGAAAATTCTAACGGATGAGAAGTAGTATAACGAATTCGTTCAACGCCAGAAATTTCTGCTACTTGATAAAGCAAATCGGCAAAAGTAATGAGGCCGCCTGAAGCCGTATCACGATAACCATTCACATTTTGCCCCAGCAAAGTAATTTCTTTTACACCTTGCTCAGTGAGACTGATAATTTCTTCTAATATGCCAGATAAAGGACGGCTAACCTCTTCACCACGGGTATAAGGCACTACACAAAAAGAGCAATATTTACTGCAGCCTTCCATAATAGAAACCATTGCCTTCGGACCTTCTACACTGGGCGGCGGTAAAGCATCAAATTTTTCTACTTCAGGAAAACTCACATCAACTACTGGAATATTTTGCTCTTGTCGCATCCGCACCATCTCAGGAATTCGATGTAAAGTTTGTGGGCCGAAAACTACATCCACATAAGGTGCTCGCCGCCGAATCGCAGCGCCTTCTTGACTGGCAACACAACCACCCACCGCAATAATTAAATCCGGCTTTTTATCTTTTAAGGCTCGCCAACGACCCAATTGATGGAAGACTTTTTCCTGCGCCTTTTCCCGAATAGAGCAAGTATTTAGCAACAGTAAGTCCGCTTCTTGCCATTGGTCGGTTTGCTCCCACTCCAACTGACTCTCCAATAAGTCCACCATGCGCGCCGAATCATATTCATTCATTTGGCAACCGTGGGTTTCAATAAACAGCTTCTTGGTCATAGGGAAAATCGCATCTTCTATAGCAATGGGGCAGAGATTATACCTAATCTATCAATCAGATGTAGATCGAAATCCATGCGATGTTCTCGACAGCAAAACCCTCATTTTTACCCCCCTATTATTTTTTATAAAAAAAGTTTGCAAACAAATACAAAAGGTCTATAGAATGAGGCTGTGTCTGGTTTCCTTAACAACAATAAGGGATAACAAGACCTGCGGTGGCAGCTTTGATCAGAGAAAAATCATAGAGAGCTTCCGCGGACAATAAGCATAATGTAGTTATAACAATCAAGGAGCTCCTCATGGGTTTAGTAAAACAACACTTCATCAAAATTTTAATGGTTTCTGTGCTTGGCCTTGGCTTAGCTGGCTGCATTGGTAGTTTATGTAATGCGGCACTTGGTACCAAAAAAGGAACAGCGACAAATACTACTGCCACTGCCGTAACCGGCATAACGGGAGGAGTAATTTCTGGTGATACGGTCACCACTCCAACAGATATATGTAAATAAAACATCACCTTATCTACAGAAGGCCAATAAAAGCCTTCTGTAGATAAGGCAAAAACCAAAGTAGTTATATAACAATCGACAATCTAGGAGCTCTTTATGAAACACGTAAAACAACACGCAATTAAAATCTTAATGGTTTCTGTGCTTGGCCTTGGCTTAGCTGGCTGCATTGGTAGCTTATGCAATGCAGCACTTGGCACCAAGAGCAACGATACCACCACGTCGGTAACGATTGCAAAATCAGATATATGTAAATAAAAAGCATTTTATCTGCTATAAAAAAGGCCCTGAACAGGGCCTTTTTTTATGAAACCCCGGATAGATATAAGGCAATATTCATGACTGACAACACCTCAAAATCCTCCTCTCAAGGCACTGGCCTTTTTTCAGTGCTGAAAAGTTTATTATCCGGTTTATTTGGCATTCAAACTCAACGTAATCATGAAAAAGATTTTCAACAAGGGCAGCCCATCGATTTTATTATTGCGGGTATTATTGGCGTAGTTGCCCTGCTCATTTTTGTTGCGCTGCTGGTAAGCTGGATAATCTAATATCTTCAAATATTTTTGTAATAATTGCAGCTAGGGAAAATTATTCATGACACGAAAAAAATTCTGCTTGCCTTTACTTTCCTGCCTCTACGGCTTTAGCGTTTGGCTGAGCGCATTGTTGCTCGCCTGGATTTTACTGGCGCAAGTCAATTTTGGTTATTCTGTGTGGTATCCACTACTGAAAATTGATCAATTTGTTCAGCTTGTTGCTCCTCATGAATTCTATAAACCCAGCTTTCAATGGACTACCCCAGCAGAACATGCGCGATTATTTAATGAAATTAGCCATGCGATCAATCATAACGGCGATGGCCTCGCAAATATCCGTTACTACAACACCAAAGATCATATTTATGAAACCATGCTTAGCCAAGATGAAATCTTTCATCTGCAGGACGTTGCCTATCTAGTTCGCCAGGGACAATGGTTAGGTATTGGTGCGCTATTTGTTTACGCCTTATCTCTGGTTATTTTCTACCGTCTAAAATGGAAAATTCCCTCTATTAAAAATACGCTGATTCCTTTTTTTAGCGCATTATTAACCATAATCTCCGTTATTCTTTTGCTAGGCCCTACGCGGGTTTTTGCTCAGTTTCATCACTGGGTTTTTCCTGTAGCACATAGATGGGCGTTTTATTATGAGGAATCTCTGATGTCTTTAATCATGTATGCCCCCAAAGTGTTCGGCTATATCGCTATTGCGCTAGTTATTCTCAGCAGCCTATTGTTTATTAGCCTATTACGAATCAATCAACTCATTTATCGACGAGAGAAAGAATAAAGAGATATTCCCCATTCTCAGATACATTTGCTTTTCTGGCCACTCTTGACCATGCTCTAAAAAACGTCGAAAGAAGAATAACTGAATGGCTAGGAGTGTCTTATGAAGTCTCTTAAACAATCCTTTCTCAGAACCTGCATGATCCTTATCTTAGTTTCCACCACCCTTACGCTTTCCGGCTGTCTGCAATTGGTTTGCAATACGGTGGCATCGGATAATGATTTGTTCAAAAGCCTCTGTGCATAAGCACCTTTTTGAATCTTGTTACATTTTCGCAAAACCGCATCATTTTAAAGCGATTTTTTTAATTTCTTTGTAATAACTCTGCTCTAGTATGCCCGCACACTGAAAAAGCAGGAAGCTTCGCGGCCAAAGATTTTTTGACCATAAGATCAACACTTCCTATTACTTTATTTTGGTGAATACATGCCAAGACCAGAATCACCCTCTTTTGATTATCGATCGAGTGGCTTTGCCATACATTGCTTAGAAGACGACGCTTATTCTGGTGCATTGAACAGCGTTACCACACTAAAATCCTCTCAATTATTTCCAGCAGAGAAAATATCGAGTCATTACGTAACGCTAAAAAGATCATCAAGCAACCAAAGTTTATTACTGGATATACAAGCTTCCGATAATAATGATGTAGCGCGAAGACCATCAACAGCTTCGTCAGGCATTTCATCCGAAACCACATCGATTCGTTCATCTACGCCTGAAAGACTTGGAAACTCAAGCTGCGAAAAAATAATAGACTTTTTTTGTGCAGACATAGAGGACGACGAACCAAAAATTATTATTAGCGACCCCTGGCAGCAGGACAGCCTAAATTTTTATCTCCATCGCAATAAAACTGCAGATAAGCGAAGCCATGAAGTGAGCTCTGAAGATGGATATATAGATATTAAGATTAGTGATGATGACAGCTTTACTGATTTCGATTCTTTGACAAAAAAACCAAAATTATATTTAGGTAGCAGCAACGATCTTCGCAATAGCGGTACTGCTCCATTAGTAGATAGCAGAAAAATAGAAGAAGTCTCTGTTGATGTATTGAATGCAAAAAAAAATCAGGCTGATGCAAGTCAATTGCTCTTTCATGCACGTAGCAGCCTTAAGCTAACTCTCGCAGACAAAAAAACCAGAACCAACAGCACCAATACGGCTGAAGTAATACGCGGCGGCACAGGTAAAGAAAGCTGCAAATCTACTGCAAATATCACTAATACTATTGCTGCTGGAACTCTTTCCACACAAAGTAATGACTCATCAGCTTCTTCTTTCCTCAGCAAAAGCGCTAATGTTGATGGGCCAAAAATACAGTCCGCGACTAACGGCATTGCAGTTATTGAGCATTTATTAGGTTTCATTGCTAATTTATTTCGTCGAAGAGAAGCTATCAAAGACATTCAACAAGCCAATATTATATTGGCCGATACAACGCAAACACCGCTTGCCTTGGCCAATGCACAACACAAACTAGCAGCTGCTAAAACGGATAAAAAAATTGGAACTATCGCAACTTCTCGCTATGCCGCACAACTGACTTTAGTCAGCGGGCTTAGCGTTCCGCGCATTGGTTTAGATGCAGCCCATGCCGCAAGCGGCGCCAGTAAAATAATGAGCGGAACATCTGGTTTGGCAATGGCTTGTATTGCTCCAGTTGCCGCTGGAATCGCACTCTATGGCGCTAAGGAAGATCGAAAAGCGGCAATGAAAGCAGGCGCAATAAAAACTACAGCACGGGAACTACAACATCAGTTTGAAGCGCAGCATATAAAAGAATTAAAAGAGTCTACGAGCACAGAAAAATCTAGCGACCAAAATATTATCGCCAAGAAAGAATATGCAATCATTGCGCGTATGATAAAACGTAAACAATCCGTCTGGCAAAAATGGACTTCCTTCGCCGGCAATCTTTTTAGCGCTGGTGGTTATGCTGGATTAGGCATAGCAGGCGCCGCAACGTTTGCTACTACCCTTGGCGCTGCAGGTATCGCAGCTATTCCTATAGTCGGCTGGACATTAGCAGGAGTAGGCGCCGCTATTGGTCTTGGTTTGGCAATTCATCGCTATGTAAAATATCGACAGCACCGCGCAGAAAAAATATTAATTATTACTGATCTTCAAAGCAATGACCCCATTAACGCTCAAAAGGCTCATTTCAAATTATTGGCTTCAAGCGGTAAATATGCCGTCCATTATTTGGTTAGCCGACTCAAAGAGGAAATACAGCAGAATTCAGATCTTGCTGCAGTTAAAGAGTCTACAACTTACGCTTTTTTACGCGCATTTATCTCTGAAGAAGATGCAGATTTATTGGTTGGTAATCTTAAAGCTGAAGATACTGATGCGGCTAAATTTGTAGCAAGAAAACTCAACTTACCCA
>CAXNEI010000060.1:0-6902 GCA_964201195.1 Gammaproteobacteria bacterium | reverse complement strand
AAGTAAAAAGACTGTGGCAAATCGATATTGATGAACGCGTCACCCGTTTAGCAGAGGATTATTTCCCTGAGCTGTGCACCAGCAATAACGATCCCCGCGCTCAACTGCTGTTTGACGATGGCATTGTCTGGATTCAACAACAGGCGCCAGAATCTTTGGATGTGATCATTGTAGATTCTACCGATCCGGTAGGGCCCGCTGCGGTTTTGTTCTCTGCTGATTTCTTTCTTGCTTGTCAGCGCGCACTCAAACCAGAGGGCATCTTGGTGCAACAAAGCGAATCGCCTTTATTGCACGGCAAAACTTTGATCAAAAAATTACACCAAGATATGCGCTCAGCAGGATTTAATGAAACCTACACTTTGCCTTTCCCACAACCGGTTTATCCTACCGGCTGGTGGAGTTGCACTATGGCAAGCAAAACTACATCGCTCAAACAATTTCGCCAACAAGATTCAGCGCAAAAAACTTTCGAGACTGAATACTACAATGCGGAAATTCACCAAGGTGCATTAGCGCAACCAGAGTTTTTGAAAAAAGCCTTAGCCGAATAACTACTCTCGCAACACCACCAATAACTGCTCCATATCCTGTGGCAAAGGACTATGCCACTCCCTATATTCTTGTGTTACCGGATGAACTAAACCTAATCGCGTAGCATGCAGCGCTTGACGGGGAAATTCAGCAATAAATTTTCTCTGCTCTTCTGTTAACCCTTTCGGCCATTTGGTGCGCCCGCCGTATAAAGGATCGCCTAGCAAAGGATGATTCATTTGCGCGAAGTGCACACGAATTTGATGCGTGCGGCCAGTTTCTAATTGCACCGCTACTCGCGTATATCCAGAAAAACGTTCTTTAATTCGATAATGCGTTACCGCCATTTTACCGGAATTAACTACTGCCATTTTTAATCGCTGATGCGGATGGCGAGCAATCGGTAAATCGATAGTTGCTCCGCCCATTAATTCACCTAATGCAATCGCATCGTATTCACGACAAACTGTTTTATCTTGCAACTGCTTCACCAAGGAATGATGAGCCGTAAGGGTTTTTGCGACCACTAATAAACCAGTCGTATCTTTATCAATACGATGCACAATACCAGCACGCGGCAGTTGTTTTAATTCAGGAAAACGATATAACAAACCATTAACCAAGGTATCTTGGTGATGCCCAGCAGCAGGATGCACCACTAATCCCATTGGTTTATCTATTACTAATAATTCTTCATCTTCATAAATACAGGAAAAATCTACTGGCGCTGCAACCCAATCAGTTTCATCGATCAACACAGCATCTAGTGATAAAATTTCTGCGCCCGCTAATTTATCCTTTGCTTTTGCAGTTTTTCCATTTACTAACAAATGGCCGTCTTTAATCCAAGTTTGCAATCGTGCACGCGAATATTCGGAAAATAATTCAGCTGCCACTTGATCCAGACGACGACCTGCGTGAGCGGCGTCTGTAGTTTTATTTATCATGATTAATATCTCTGAATACGAAGTGCGGAATCGAATGAGCGAATAGGAGAAAACTATTTTGGAGCGATTTTAAAACACAGGGATGTGTTTTTTGGGCCAGGATGGCCATGCTATCGCGGAAAAATAGTTTTCTCCTATTCGCATCTTGAAGTGTAAAAGATGCACTCATTGGTAACGGAAACAAATGGGATAACGTCTATCGCGACCAAATCCCCGCTGAGTGACTCGCACACCCACCGCAGATTGACGACGCTTATATTCATTACGATCGACTAAACGCGCTACATGTGCAACCACATCAGCTGCAAATCCCTGCGCGACAATTTCTTCTACATCACAATCTTCTTCAATATACAAAGCCAAAATGCGATCTAATATTTCATAGGGCGGCAAACTGTCTTCATCTTTTTGATCTGGACGTAATTCGGCACTTGGCGGTCGATCAATAATGCGCTGAGGAATGACTGGACTTAAATTATTTCGATAGCTTGCTAGCGCCTGCACCCAAGTTTTCAGCACATCCTTGAGTGGTGCAAAGCCGCCACACATATCACCATATAAAGTGGCATAACCCACCGCCATTTCACTTTTATTGCCCGTCGTTAATACCAAATAACCCAGCTTGTTCGACAAAGCCATTAAAATATTGCCGCGAATTCTCGCTTGTAGATTTTCTTCAGTGAGATCCACTGCGCGCCCACTAAAATCTTCTGTTAGGATTTCGAGTAAAGCATCATAGGCTTTCTCGATGGGTCGCACACGATGACTAATGCCTAAATTATTTGCCAATGCTTCAGCATCCTGCAAACTCATATCCGCAGTGTAATGAAACGGCATCATTACCGCATGAACACGATCCTTACCTAAAGCATCTACCGCAATCGCCAAGGTCAACGCAGAATCAATCCCACCAGAAGAACCTACCAACACCCCAGCAATATTGTTTTTTTCCACATAGTCTTTCACGCCCAATACTAATGATTGATAAATGCTCTGCCATTTTTCTACCGGTGGGCGTATTTTCTCAGCATTGGACACAATCAATTGCGAGCCTACAAAAGAAAACTCCACTGCATAACAACCTTGCTCAAAACAAGGTGCAGTAAAAGCGCATTCGCCTTGCGCATTCACTACTAAAGAACCGCCATCAAAAACCAACTCATCTTGACCGCCGACACGATTGACATAAACAATCGGCATTTCACCTGCTTGTGCGCGAGCAGCGAGCACTTGGCGACGCTGCGCTTCTTTTCCCACACTAAAAGGTGATGCATTAATATTTATCATTAATTGCGCGCCTAACGCTTTAGCTTGCGCCATAGGTTCAGGATGCCAAATGTCCTCACAAATCGTTAACGCAACTTTGTGGCCTAAAAGAGAAAAGATACAAGCCTGATTGCCCGCAGAAAAATAACGCTTTTCATCAAACACTTGGTAATTAGGCAGATACTGCTTTTGATATTCAGCAATTTTCTCGCCTTGATAAAATACTCCAGCCATGTTGTACAGCAAGCTATTGAGACGCGCGGGGTAACCAACCACCACATATAACTCAGGCACAGCTTGTTGGATGACCAGTAAAGCGTGATCAACTCGCTGCGACAAACCAGGACGCAACAATAAATCTTCCGGCGGATAACCGATCAGTGATAATTCGGGAAATACAATCATCTGCGCTTGCTGTTGGTCGCGCGCTGTTTGTGCAGCTTGAATAATCGCTTGGGTATTATGTGTAATATCACCGACTATTGCGTTGAGTTGCGCCATAAGGATGCGAATAGAATGTGGCATGCGTAAAACCCTATTTTTCACTGTTAAAACCCTCAAGCTTAGATATACTCATTAAGCTCTCTGAGGTATTCGCCATCCGGCATTGTCCCTGACCCGATAAGCACGTCTTAGGAGGTGTCTCGTCGATGCTGTTGTGCATGCCTACTTTTATTAGTAGGAAGCCTGATGTGTCGCAGGTACCGCCGCCATGAACTTAAGGGTTCATGGGCTCAGTCCGGTAACGGTATTTCGGGGAGCTCTTTTCTAATCTGCAAAATATCATGACTGACACTCATTCAGCTAACATCATGACAGCTAATATCCAAACAACCTCTATCTCAACAAGTAACCGCCAAGAACTTCGAACGCAAATTCGTCAATGGCGCCGTTCGCTTACTCCGCGTCAACAACGAGAAGCTGCCTGCGCTTGGGCGCGACAATTACTGCAGCTACCTGAATTTATCAGCAGTCGTCACATTGCTTTTTATTGGCCGCAAGACGGCGAACTCAATCCTTTTACTTTGTTGGAAACTCCACTGGGTCAAACCAAGCAATTTTATTTACCGGTGTTACACCCATGGCAATCTGGGCGTCTTTGTTTTACGCCCTACCAAATGAATATGCCCTGTATACCAAACCGTTTTGGTATTCCTGAACCGGTGAATGGATTTCAACACAGCGCGCCAACCTGGTGTTTAGATTTGGTGCTTACCCCTTTGGTTGGTTTCGATGAGCAAGGTTCTCGATTAGGCATGGGTGGTGGTTTTTATGATCGCACTTTTAGCTTTTTACGCCGAGGTTTTAGTAAAACTAAATTAATCGGCGTCGCCTATGAAGAACAAAAACTCGATCAGCTAATCACTCACCCCTGGGATATTCCCTTACAAGCTATTGTGACCAATAAAAAAATTTATAAATGCTCGTGACTTTTTAACAAATCATCTACAATACAAAAACAATCGACTAACAATCTCATGAACCAGGACGCTTTTATTCTCATGCGCAGCAAACCCGACCTATTAATCGTCATCACATTACTTTTTATTGTCGGCGCCATGGTCAGCAGCTACACCATCGGCGGACCGAATCCAAATAAAGCAGCAGCAAAAATTACGATTCGCTAATTATTCAAGAAACAATCGATAGGCAGGATTGCTGACTTCTTCCCAATAGGGATATCCCAACTTGTCTAGACAAGCCAGTAATTCAGCTTTTTGTTTCGCCGGCACTTGCAACCCCATCAGAACCCGACCATAAGCCGCGCCATGATTGCGGTAGTGGAACAGGCTGATATTCCAGCGCCCACCTAACCCTTTCAAGAAATGCAGCAATGCGCCTGGACGCTCAGGAAATTCCACTCGAAATAAATCTTCCCGCTCCACATATTGCGTATGACCACCCACCATATGCCGAATATGCAACTTAGCCATTTCATCGCTGGATAAATCCGACACGGGATAGTCATTTTGCTGCAAAACCTCAAGCAAAGCAGGTAATTCCTTATCACGATCCTGGCATTGCACGCCTACAAAAATATGCGCCTCATGAGTATCCGCATAGCGATAATTAAATTCGGTGATGCTGCGTCGACCTAACAATTCACAAAATTTCAGGAAGCTGCCAGGACGCTCAGGAATCGTCACTGCTAATAAAGCTTCGCGCTTTTCACCTAATTCTGTGCGTTCGGCAATATGGCGTAACCGATCAAAATTCACATTAGCGCCACTCACAATAGCTACCCAATTACCCTTTTCTCCGGGATTTTTATCCGCATATTTTTTCAAACCTGCAACAGCTAATGCACCAGCGGGTTCTGCTAGTGTGCGAGTATCCTCAAAAACATCTTTAATAGCTGCGCAGATTTCATCGGTAGAAACGGTAATCACATCATCTGGCTGCATAAATTCTTTGACGATGCGAAAAGGTTCCTGGCCAATTTGCGCCACTGCAACACCATCAGCAAAAATACCCACTTCGGGCAAAATTACTCTTTCGCCCGCTGCTAATGCTGCTTTCAAACAGGCAGAATCTTCCGATTCCACACCAATAATTTTAATATTTGGATTTTTTTGCTTGAGATAAACCGCAATGCCAGCCAATAAACCGCCACCGCCCACGGGAATAAAAATAGTATCTATAGGATGATGGGTACTTTGGGCGAATAATTCTTTGGCAATCGTACCCTGACCAGCAATAACATCTGCATCATCGTAGGGATGCACATAGAGTCGAGATAATTTTATAGCTGGATCCCAAGAATGTTGAAGTGCTGCAGTAAAATTATCTCCATGTAGTACAACTTCAACCCACTCTCCACCATAGCGCTTCACTGCATCAACTTTTATTTTCGGTGTAGTTTCAGGCATAACAATGGTTGCCTTAACGCCCAGCTTACTTGCGGAAAAAGCTACGCCTTGCGCATGATTTCCAGCAGAAGCAGTAATAAAACCTCTCTCAAATTCTTCTATGCTCTCTTGTTCTTTAAGCACTGCCATTTTGTTATAAGCACCGCGTAACTTGAAGGAAAATACGGGCTGTAAATCTTCTCGCTTTAAAAAGATAGACCGACCTAACCGCGCAGATAAATTGGGTGCGCTTTCCAAAGGCGTGGAAATAGCCACTTGACTTACGCGTTCGCTTGCGGCATCGATAAGCGCAGCATATTCCTCAGAAGTGAGCATCGGATTCATACACAATCATCATATATAAGAGGTAAAAGAAAGGTTTTCAGTCTAACAGAGATTCTTAATATGCGCCCATATACCACATTATGCGGCATTAATTAACCTTTTTGATTTCGCAAACCATGCTTAATAATCCACAAGGTTTCTTTAGTAGGCGAATCTTTCTGCCACTCATCGATAATTTCCCTGGCTTTTTCAGGCTGCTCTTTCATTAAATCATTCAAATTATTGCCCACGCTTTTTTGAATAAATTTTTCAGGCGCACTTTTTAATTGTGCAAGAATGCGCTTATAGAGTTCAAATTCATTCAGCGCTACAAGGCTCTTTTTCGCCCAAGGCAAGCGAATACGAACACCCTCACTAGCTAACCGACGTACGTGTACACTATCGTCTTTGCTCCATTTCAACATTATCTGCAATGCTTTTTTAGGACGCTGAGCAATTAGCGGCCGAATAGCAAATTCCCCGGTAAATCTTTTCGTTAATTCATAAATAAAAGCCATAGAAAGATCAAAATCTTTAACGCCATGGCGCTCAATATAACGCCCTATTGGCCATAACCACCAACCATGAATGAACATTCCTTTTGCCTCAGTCAGCTCAGGGCCCAACAAGTCAGTAAAAATTTTAATGTTTTCTACGTAATTATTAACGAGATAATTTTCAAAGGCATCAGCAAATACATCTTGTCGCGCAAAGAATTCTTTCCCTGGTAGTGTTTTTTCTAGGGTTTGCACAAAACCTTTCTGATCAAATTCAGGACAATATTGATGAATTTTTCCAGCGAGTAATTTGGCGCATTCTAAATCGTAATAATCTTTCAGTTTTTTTGCCATGGCAGTATATTCCAAAATCAAAATGAGTCTAAAGGAATGGGCAAAAGCTATGCCCGCATCTGACAGTCTTCATGGATTTGTTTAAATAATAATGCACGTTCTTTCTGTAAATAATCGGCCGCTTCATTATC
>CAXNEI010000059.1:0-6965 GCA_964201195.1 Gammaproteobacteria bacterium | reverse complement strand
TCTGTTTTACCTTATGCTTTTACTGAGCAGGGGGTTGCTATGTTATCCGCAGTGCTTAAAAGTGAAATTGCGGTACAAGCCAGTATTCAAATCATCAATGCTTTTGTCGGCATGCGCCGATTCATGTTTACCAATGCACAAATTTTTCAGCGACTTGATACTCTAGAAATAAAACAACTTGCTACCGATAGAAAAGTGGAACAAGTACTCAATGCTATTGAAGATAAAAGTATTACACCCAGGCAAGGCATTTTCTTCGATGGCCAAATTTTCGATGCTTATGTTTTTGCTTTCTCCAAGATGGAGATGAGTGCCATTGCCTTGTTAGCGAGAGTCAAGATATGAGAATGTCTACTAAAATAGGTACAAAGTAATGCTACTCATGATCGATAACTATGATTCTTTTACCTACAACCTAGTGCAATATTTTTGTGAGTTAGGCGTGCAGGTCGAAGTGTTTCGCAACGATGCAATTACGCTAGAAGAAATTGAAGCGAAAAATCCTCGTTGGTTAGTGATTTCTCCAGGGCCTTGTACGCCAAACGAGGCGGGTATTTCTGTAGCAAGCATTCAGCATTTTATCGGTAAGTTGCCTATTCTTGGTGTCTGCTTAGGCCATCAAAGTATTGCTCAAGCTTTAGGTGGCAAAGTAGTGCGTGCCAAAAAAGTCATGCATGGTAAAACTTCACAGGTGCATCATAAGAATGAAGGGGTATTTAAAAATCTACCCAATCCCTTTATTGCTACGCGGTATCATTCGTTAGTGGTGAGTGAGCTGCCAGAGGTGTTGGAAGTGACCGCTTGGACGGAAGCGGATAATGGTGAGCGCGATGAAATTATGGGAATTCGTCATAAAGAATTAATGCTGGAAGGCGTGCAATTTCATCCGGAATCGATTTTAACTGAAAAAGGCAAAGCATTGTTGGCAAATTTTTTGGCTTATGTTTGAGGTCGCCGTGGAATTTAAATCTGTTCTTCAACAATTAATTGATCGTCAAGATTTAACGCTAGAAGTTATGCAGGCCTTGATGCGTCAAATTATGGTAGGTGAATTAACGCCAGCACAATTATCCGCTGTATTAATCGCATTGCGGATGAAAGGCGAAACGGTTACCGAATTATTAGCTACAGCACAAGTGATGCGAGAATTAATGACACCCGTTGAAATTAATTTGCCCTATTTAGTAGACACCTGTGGTACTGGCGGCGATGGTTCCCATTTATTTAATGTATCCACTGCTAGCGCTATTGTTGCTGCAGCTGCTGGCGCAAAAGTCGCTAAACATGGTAATCGTTCTGTCTCAAGCACCTCTGGTAGCGCTGATGTATTGGAAGCTGGCGGAGTAAATTTAAATTTAACGCCAACGCAAATTGCGCGTTGCGTGGAAAGTGTTGGTGTAGGATTTTTATTTGCACCAGCTCATCATGGTGCGATGAAACATGCGATTGCCGTGCGTCGAGAATTAGGTGTGCGCACTTTATTTAATTTGGTCGGTCCACTTACCAATCCTGCGCGAGTGCAGCGCCAAGTGTTAGGCGTATTTGCTCGTCATTGGGTAAGGCCATTGGCAGAAGTATTAAAGGGATTAAATAGCCAGCATGCTTTGGTTGTTCATGCGGCCGATGGTTTGGATGAAATCAGTATTGCCGCGCTCACCTATGTCGCGGAATTAAAAGACGGCGAAATTCGTGAATATGAAATTCGCCCGGAAGATTTTGGACTTGCTTCCGCTACTGATTTAACCGAATTAACCGTGAGTTCTGCGCAAGAAAGTTTTCAGCTCATTCAATCGGTGTTTGGTAAAAAATCTGCTGGCCCAGCAAAAAATATTGTTTTGCTTAATGCCGGCGCTGCAATTTATGTTTCCGGCGTGGCCAGTAGTTTACAGCAAGGTGTTCGGTTGGCCGATGACATTTTATGTAGTGGTTTAGCGAAAGAAAAATGGGAAACCTTAGCTAATTTTACCCAAGTATTTGCGGTGAGTGAATAAATAATTATGTCGTTACCTACTATTTTAAATGCGATTATTCAACGCAAATATGCTGAAGTAGCTGAACGTAGTCAGCGTTGTTCGTTAGCTGAGTTAGAAAAATTAGTTCAAGCGCAAGAGCCGCCTCGTGGTTTTTATCAAGCGTTAAAAAATAAAATCGCGCAACAAAAACCTGCGGTGATTGCAGAAATAAAACAAGCCTCGCCAAGCCAAGGCATTATTCGAAAAAACTTCGATCCCGTGGCGATTGCCAAAACCTATGAACAACATGGCGCTGCCTGTTTATCAATTTTAACCGACGTGGATTTTTTTCAAGGCAGTGATAAATATTTAACGGAAGCCCGTGCGGTTATATCGTTACCTGTATTGCGCAAAGATTTTATGGTGGATCCCTATCAAATTGCTGAAGCGCGAGCGATTGGTGCCGATTGTATTTTATTAATTGCAGCCGCTTTAAGTGATCAGCAATTACAAGAGTTATCGGCTTGCGCAGAACAATGCAAATTAGATGTCTTAGTGGAAGTGCATAATCAACAAGAATTAGACCGTGCGTTATTACACACCAGTACGCCTTTAATTGGTGTGAATAATCGCAATCTGCATGATTTTTCAGTGAGCTTGAATGCCACCTATGAATTACTTCAGCAAATTCCTGCCGATAAATTACTCGTCACTGAAAGCGGTATTCATACACAAGAAGATGTGATTGCTTTGCGCGAGCAAGGCGTCAATGCTTTTCTCGTCGGTGAAGCTTTTATGCGAGCGGAAGATCCGGGTTTGGCGTTAGCCGCTATGTTCGATATTTAATTTTCATCGCAAGAACAACAGCAGTCAAAGTAAACGTCACGCTATTGGCCAAAATCATCGGCCAAGATTCCAGCATGATGCCGTAGGCCAACCACATTAATACCCCAAAACTAAAAGTGCTGTACATGCCTAATGAAATGCCGCTGACGTCGCGGGTTTTAATGGTGTGGATCACCTGAGGAACAAAGGCGACCGTTGTGCAAAATGCGGCGATGGAGCCAAACACGATGGCGAGTTGATCAAAGTGGGAGAGGAAGTTGGTGTGCATTGATTAAAACGCCGAATGCATGCCCACGGATTGTAATCGCTCAGCGAGCCAAACTTTAATAATGGATTGACGGGTAACACCAAGTCGGCCAGCTTCTTTATCGAGAGAGTCAATCATCCACACAGGAAAATCTACATTAACTCGTCGCTGGTTTTGATTGACTCGCTTTGCAGTAGATAAATCAAGATCATTGAGAATATCTGCTTCATTGTCGTTGAATTTTTTGTCGAATGTTTTAGCTTTCATAAAGTTTTACCTCGGATTCGCGAGATTTTCTTGCGGAAATGATCCGAATATTTCCGCTTCGGTAAGTAATTACTGATGACCAATGCTTAACGCCAATACGGCCAATGACTAAAAAGCGAGGCTCATCTTCTGATTTAGCCTGGATCTCAATGAGATCTTGGTCGTTCCATAGCTGCTGCACAGAGACAAAGTCAATGCGGTGCTTTTCCTTGTTAGACCGACTCTTTTTTTCATCAAACTCAAATTTGTCCATAGGTATAAAAAATATACTCAAATTGGTTTTTAGGCAAGTGATCTGGCGACTAACTGTGTTGCTAACATTTATACTCCGCGAAAAACAAATAAGAATTTCTGCTCGGTTACATAGACTCCACCGTCTCTCTCCTTTAGAATACCGCCGCTTATCGGATGCTCTTTCTAAGAAATTCGAAGGCACTTGAGTTAAATTTGAAGAAACTCGGAGGCCTCGTTGAATATTCCAGCTCTTCTCGCGCTTGCTGATGGCAGCGTATTTCACGGTGAATCTATCGGTATGCCAGGTCTATCGGTAGGCGAAGTGGTATTTAATACTGCGCTCACTGGCTATCAAGAAATTTTATCTGACCCTTCTTATGCCGAACAAATCGTCACTTTGACCTATCCGCATATCGGTAATGTGGGCACTAATAATCAAGATCAAGAGTCGAATCGCGTTTGGGCTAAGGGCTTAATTATTCGCGATGCACCTTTATTAGCCAGCAGTTGGCGGATGCAGCAATCCCTCGGTGATTATCTTCAACAACAAAAAGTCGTTGCCATTGCGGGCATTGATACCCGCAAGCTCACCCGCTTGTTACGCACAAAAGGTGTGCAGAATGGTTGCATCATGGCTGGCGAGCAAATTGATGAAGCAAAAGCTTTAGCGGCAGCGCGCGCTTTTGGTGGTTTGAACGGTTTAGATTTGGCGCAAAAAGTAACCACAGAAAAAATCTATGAGTGGAATGAAGGCTCTTGGCAGTGGGGCAAAGGTTATGTGTCGCTTGCAACTGCTCGTTATCACGTAGTCGCCTATGATTTTGGTGTGAAGCACAATATTTTACGCATGTTGGTGGATCGCGGTTGCAAAGTCACCGTGGTGCCAGCGAAAACTTCTGCTGAGCAAGTCTTAGCATTAAAGCCAGATGGCGTATTTTTATCCAACGGCCCAGGTGATCCACAACCTTGTGATTACGCTTTACAAGCTATTCGTGAGTTCCTCGAAAAATCCTTGCCGATTTTTGGTATTTGTTTGGGGCACCAATTATTGGGTCTAGCTTGCGGTGCTAAAACCGTAAAAATGAAATTCGGTCATCACGGCGCCAACCATCCGATTCGCGATTTAGAAAATCGGGTGATGATCACTAGCCAGAATCATGGTTTTGCAGTGGATGAAGCCAGTTTACCCGCGGAGTTAGAGCCAACTCATCGCTCTTTATTCGATGGGACGCTGCAAGGCATTCGCCATCGAACTAAGCCCGCTTTCAGTGTGCAAGGTCATCCAGAAGCCAGCCCCGGGCCGCATGATGCGGATCGATTATTCGATGAATTTATTCAGCTGATGAAGGTGTGCCATGCCAAAACGAACTGACCTTAAAAGTATTATGATTCTTGGCGCGGGTCCGATTGTGATCGGCCAAGCCTGCGAATTTGATTACTCCGGCGCCCAGGCCTGCAAAGCATTAAAAGAAGAAGGCTATCGGGTTATTTTGGTAAATTCCAATCCAGCCACCATCATGACCGATCCCACCATGGCTGATGCCACTTATATTGAACCGGTGCGTTGGCAAACGGTGGCAAAAATTTTGGAGCAAGAAAGACCCGATGCTTTATTGCCGACTATGGGTGGTCAAACTGCATTAAATTGCGCGTTAGATTTAGCGCGCGAAGGCGTATTGGATCGATTAGGTGTTGAACTGATTGGTGCAACAAAAGAAGCCATCGATAAAGCAGAAGACAGAGAAAAATTTGATAAAGCCATGAAGGCGATTGGTTTGGAAACACCGCGTTCTGCTATTGCACATAGTTTAGAAGAAGCGTTGCAAGTACAAAGTCAGTTGGGTTTTCCTTGTATTATTCGCCCCTCTTTTACTATGGGCGGCAGCGGCGGTGGTATTGCGTATAACCAAGAAGAATTTGTCGAAATTTGTGAGCGTGGTTTAGATTTATCACCGACCAGCGAATTACTTATTGATGAGTCGCTGCTGGGTTGGAAAGAATATGAAATGGAAGTGGTGCGCGACAAAAAAGATAATTGCATTATTATTTGCGCCATCGAAAATTTTGATCCTATGGGTGTGCATACCGGCGATTCCATTACGGTAGCGCCGGCGCAAACTTTGACGGACAAGGAATATCAAATCATGCGCGATGCGTCCATCGCGGTGTTGCGTGAAATTGGTGTGGAGACTGGCGGTTCCAATGTACAGTTCGGCATGAATCCAGAAGACGGCCGCATGGTTGTTATTGAAATGAATCCGCGAGTCAGTCGTTCTTCTGCCTTGGCTTCGAAAGCTACTGGATTTCCGATTGCTAAAGTTGCTGCGAAATTAGCGGTAGGCTATACGTTAGATGAATTACAAAATGAAATTACTGGCGGAAAAACCCCAGCTTCTTTTGAGCCTTCTATCGATTATGTGGTTACCAAAATCCCCCGATTTAATTTTGAGAAATTTCCGCAAGCTGATGCCACTTTAACGACGCAGATGAAATCCGTCGGTGAAGTCATGGCTATCGGGCGTAATTTCCAAGAGTCGCTCCAAAAAGCTTTATGTGGTTTGGAAAATGGCTACACAGGTTTTAATCCAGAGTTAGATTTAACGCAGCCAGATATTCACGATCAAATTACCCAAAAATTAACGACGCCCACTGCGCTGCGTTTGTTAGTTATCGCTGATGCTTTTCGTGCCGGCTGGTCGTTAGAGCAAGTGCATCAAGCAACAAAAATTGATCCTTGGTTTTTGGTCTATATTGAAGACTTAATGAAAGATGAGAAGCAACTACAGGGTCAACCGATCGACTTTTTAACAAAACAAAAATTATTCAAATTAAAACAAAAAGGTTTCTCTGATGCACGGTTAGCAGAATTGTTAGCAGTAAAAGAAGCTGAATTGCGTGCGCATCGTTTGGCATTAAATATTCGCCCAGTCTATAAACGTGTGGATACTTGCGCCGCAGAATTTTCTACCGAGACAGCCTATTTATATTCTACTTATGAAGAAGAATGTGAAGCACTACCGAGCAGTCGTGAAAAAATTATGGTGTTGGGTGGCGGGCCTAACAGAATCGGTCAAGGGATTGAATTTGATTATTGCTGTGTACATGCTGCCTTAGCGCTGCGCGAAGATGGTTATGAAACCATTATGGTAAATTGTAATCCAGAAACGGTTTCTACGGATTATGATACCTCTGATCGTTTGTATTTCGAGCCCATTACTTTAGAGCATGTTCTAGCGATTGTAGAGTTAGAAAAACCCAAAGGCGTGATTGTGCAATACGGTGGACAGACGCCGTTGAAATTAGCGCGGGATTTGGAAAAAGCCGGGGTGCCGATTATTGGTACTTCGCCGGATGCGATTGATTGCGCAGAAGATCGTGAAAGATTTCAGCAGCTCATTGAGCAATTAAAATTAAAACAA
>CAXNEI010000058.1:0-6987 GCA_964201195.1 Gammaproteobacteria bacterium | reverse complement strand
CTGGTTCTTGAGCTCACAGGGCAGAATGGAGGTTTGATAGCTCGGAATAAGTATGCGCTAAAAGAAATTGATAAGTTGAAGAAGGACGTTAAAGACCTGAAGAAGACAATTGACGAACTTTCGAAATCCGCGTAGGAGCGAACTCTCATCGACATGCACATGAGGACAACTAATGACGCTTATGTAGCAAGCTGGTTGGATGCTGCTTTGAGTAGCCAAAAAAGGAATTCTTCAAAGTAAAAAATCTGACAGATAGCTTGCAGGATTCTCCTTGGTTGCGTAATTTAGCCTCTAGTTTAAATCGAGGCTAAATTATTGCTGGCTGGAATTCTCTCATGCTACCGTTGCGCTCAGTTATCGAACAATTCCTGCAAAATTCGCAAACGCCTGGCGTGCATTATTTAATTACACCAAATCGGCGATTAACGGCTGTGTTGCAGCACACCTATGATCAATTGCAGCAGCAACAGAATAAAAAATCTTGGCCTACCTTAGCGGCATTGCCTTGGGATAATTATCTCCATTCACTTTGGGCGCAATTACAAACCTTACATGCTGTGCAGCCTAGCGCAAAACCTTTACCGCAATTACTCAGCACACAGCAAGAATTTATTGTATGGGAGCAAGTGATTGAGCAGAGCGAGCAGACTAAGCCTTTATTAAAGCCGAAAGCAGCGGTTCAGTTGGCCATGGATACCTACGCATTAATGCGCAACTGGAGATTAACTGACAATGACTTGGCAGAAAATACCCATTCAGATTGGTTAGTCTTTTCTACCTGGTTAGAAGCACTAACAGAAAAATTAACTCAGACGCACTCAATGCTGCAGGCTGATTTAATCTCTACTTTATTACAGCAAGATCTGACCTTGTTATTTCCGCAGAAAACCTCTTTATGGTTTTATGGCTTTGAGCGATTCACTCCAGTGCAAACCGTTTGGTTGGAACATTTAAAAACTCATTATGATGTGCAGTATGCAGAGCTAACAAAAACACCACAACGGGCGCAAGTCCAACAGCAGGGTTTTGCTGACGCAGAAACTGAATATCGTGCTTGTGCGGTATGGATTCAACAACAGTTAGAGGAAAATCCACAGATTCATTTAGGTGTTGTAGTATCGCAATTGGAACAAGATCGTGGAGTAATAACAAAAATATTACGTGAATATTTATGCCCAGAAACTTTAGTGAATCGACAATTTGATGATTTAAATGAATGGGTCAATATTTCTGGCGGTATTTGTTTAGCGCGTCTGCCGATGATTCATGATGCGCTGCTGGTGCTTTCTCTTGCGCTAAAAAATTATCGGAAAAATAAAACCAATCAGCAAAAATTTAATCAATTATTGCGTTCGCCCTTTGTTTATTACCCCCACCCTAGCCCTCCGCCTGAAAGGGGGAGGGAAATAGAGCTTCCACACAAACAAACCATTGCGCAATGGGCGGAAACTTTTCAGCGCATACTGGTAGCTTGGGATTGGCCAGGTGAACGAGTATTGTCTAGCGAAGAGCATCAAGTTCATAAAAAATGGTGGGAGTGTTTAAAATGTTTTCGCTCTTTGCAGCTGGTGTTAGATAAAATCGATGGCGAATATGCATTGCAACAACTCAATCAAATTGCCGAAACCCTCAGTTTTCAAGCGCAAACTCAAGAAGCCCCAGTGCAGGTCTTAGGTTTATTAGAAGCTGATGCGCAAGAATTTGATGCGCTGTGGATAACTGGTTTGCATAGTCAAGCGTGGCCACAACCCATCCGGCCTAATCCATTATTACCAGTGGAATTACAACGGCAACAAGCTATGCCTCACGCTTCACCAGAACGTGAATTAGAGTTAGCAAAAAAATTCATGCAGCGTTTTGCTGAATCCGCGCAACAAATCATAGTGAGTTGGCCGCAGCAACAGGAAGGCCAAGCGCTGTTGGCTTCGCCATTGATTCGTCATTATCCATCGGCTAATAGAAGTACGCCTTTTTCTTCTTTTTGGCGCGTCGATCGACCGCCCTTGTTAGATTTTTTTGAGGAAACTCATGGCCCGGAAATTCCCCTAGAGCAAGCATTGGTGGGTGGTAGTGGTTTATTAAAAGCTCAAGCTGAATGTCCATTTAAGGCGTTTGTTAGATATAGATTGCTGACTAAACCTTATGAGACTGTGTCCTTAGGATTAACGCTGCAGCAGCGCGGTCAGTTGGTTCATAGTGTGCTAGAAGCTTTTTGGTCTTCCTATAAAACTCATGGGCGATTAATCGAATTCTCTGAAGCGGAATTAGAAAATTCGCTACAAAAAATCATTATTGAAGTGTGCGCTGCGCAATCGGAGTTAGCTGATTTCTCTCCCGCCTTTATTCAATTAGAACAACAACGACTGCTTAAAATTACTTTGGCTTGGTTAGCCTTAGAAAAACAACGGGAACCCTTTGAAGTCATGCTGATTGAACAAAGTCGTTGGGTATCGATTCAATCTCGTTCATTTAATATTAGAATGGATCGCGTCGATCGATTAGCTTCTGGCAAACAATTAGTCATCGATTATAAAACCGGTGAAGCAAAAAAAATTGATTGGTTAGCCGAGCGATTAACCGAACCGCAATTACCTTTGTATGTGTTATCCGATGAAGAGAAAATGCACGGCTTAATGCATGGGCATTTAATTGCCGGGAAATGTGTTGTAAGAGGTCTTGCATTAGAACCAGTGCAACAAAAATCAGCTATTGATCTGTGTTCAGCAGAAGAGTGGCAAACCTATCGCGCCCATTGGCAGAGTTCGTTAGCTCAGCTAGTTGATGAAATTACTGCGGGTCTAGCGGTTGTACAACCCCATGAAGGTGAAAAAACTTGTGAGCGCTGCGATTTTTCGCGGATTTGTCGAGTAGGGGAGAAAACCCTATGATAATCATTGATTTTGCACAAAGAAAAGCTGCACTCAATCCATACGAAAATTGTATTGTGCAAGCGCCTGCAGGTTCAGGAAAAACCGAGTTATTAACGCAGCGCTATTTAACTTTATTAACTCAGATAGAATCACCCGAGGAAATATTAGCGATTACTTTTACGCAGAAAGCCGCCGCAGAAATGCGTCAGCGAATTGTGGAATCTTTGCAACATGCTGCAGAGCAGAGTCAGCCGAGCGAAGAACCGAAAAAATCCAATTGGGCGCTGGCGCAAGCAGTATTAAAAAAAGATCAACAGCAAGGTTGGGGATTATTAGCTAACGCCAATCGTTTGCGCATTATGACTATCGACAGTTTATGTGCCCAGCTAGTGCGACAAATGCCTTTATTGTCGGGTGTTGGTGGCTCGCCTGCAATCAGCGATATGCCGAGTTTATTATATAACATTGCCGCTGAACGGACGCTGAATGGTTTGCACACCAAACAATCTTGGTCTCCTGCTTTGGCGATACTTTTAGAGCAGTTAGATAATCAATGGGATAAAGCGCAAGCGTTAATCGCAAAATTATTAGCGAAACGTGATCAATGGCTCGAACATGTGGTGCCTTATCGACAACAGCCCGACAGTTTAAAGCAACATTTAGAATCGGTGCTGCAATTATTAGCGGAAGATGCAGTGCAAGCGGTTTGGCAGAGTTGGCAAACGCTGCGACAAAAATATCCAGCACTCAATGAATTACCTGCAATCGCACAACGTGCCGCGAATTATTTAGCGCAAGATAATAAAATTATGCCTGTGTCTATTTGGCTAGAACGCAGTGTTCCACCTCATGCGAATTTAGAAGATTTACCTTTCTGGCAAGCCTGGGCGAACTTTTTAACCACTGAAAATAATAATCAACGTACTTGGCGATCACCTCTTGGGTTAAATAAAACATTTGGTTTTCCTGCTGCCAGCGGGACAAAAGATAAAGCAGAAAAAGAAGCTTTTTCTTATCATAAAGCACTGATGCAGCATGTACTGGAAGATTTACAACAGGAAACTGTGTGGTTAAACCAACTCGATGCAGTGTTGGCTTGCCCGCCCTTGCATTATCGAGCAGATCATTGGCAATTATTAACGGCGTTATTGGAAATATTGCCGATTGCTGTGGCGCAACTCACCGTGGCTTTTGAAGAGTATGGCCAAGTGGATTTTTGTGAATTGTCTTTGCGCGCTTTGCAGGCATTAAATTCTGCTGATGCGCCCACTGAATTACAACTCAAATTAGATTATCAAATTCAGCATCTTTTAGTGGATGAATTTCAAGATACTTCTGTGACTCATTTAAAATTATTAACGCTTCTCGTGGAAGGTTGGCAAGTGGGTGATGGTCGTACGGTCTTTTTGGTCGGCGATCCCATGCAATCGATTTATCGTTTTCGCGAAGCGGATGTGAGTTTGTTTTTGCGTGCGCAACAACAGGGGTTAGCGCACTTACCTTTAGAGGTTATTACTTTATCAGCAAATTTTCGCGCGCAACCTGCTTTATTAGAATGGGTGAATAAAACTTTTAGTCAGATTTTTCCCGTTCAATCAGATTTAATAACTGGTGCTGTGTCTTATTCTGACTCTCATCCCGGTCGAGTAGAAAGCCAAAAAATAAAACAAAGCCCTGTGCAGTTTTATCCTTGTTTAACCGCAGAAAATCAGCATCAAAAAATTGTGGAATGTGTTAAACAACATAGAAACGAAACGCCGAATGACAGTTTGGTGATTTTGGTACGTGCTCGCTCTCATATTCAATCCGTTATGCAGCGTTTACAGCAAGAAGAAATCCCGGTGCAAGCGGTAGAAATTGAATCTTTACAAGCGCGACCTTTTATCCAAGATTTAATGTCACTGACTCGAGCATTATTTTGTTTAGAAGATAAAATTGCTTGGTTGGCTTTCTTGCGCAGCCCTTGGTGTGGTTTAGCGCTGGCAGATATTTATGTCTTGGCGAGTGAAGAGGGCGTCCTTTGGCAGCGAATGTTAGATGCGGTAGAGAAAAAAATTGCATTGAGTACAGATGGCTTGCAGCGGTTAATCCGTTGCTGTGAAGTGTTAGCTGTGGCTTTAGCGCAACGTCGTCGGTTAAGTGTGGCAGAAACGGTGGAGCAAACTTGGTTAGCGCTCGGTGGTTTGTCCTGTATTTATGCTCATCAAGTTAAAGAAGTGCAATTGTTTTTTCGCTTGTTGGATAAATTAGATCAAGCAAATGATTTGATAGACCTTGATCGGCTAGAAGAAAAA
This sequence comes from Gammaproteobacteria bacterium, assembly GCA_964201195.1. Classification (GTDB taxonomy): domain Bacteria; phylum Pseudomonadota; class Gammaproteobacteria; order Pseudomonadales; family JAHFSE01; genus JAHFSE01. Next base: position 1,823 of record CAXNEI010000058.1, on the reverse strand, counting down.
TTAGCACAGCTCTATGGTGAGTCACCAGAATCTATCGGCCCCGCCGTGCAAATTATGACGATTCACAAAGCTAAAGGTTTGGAGTTTGATCATGTAATCTTGCCTTATTTGGAGAAAACCAATCCATCGGATGAAAAAGAATTACTGATGTGGTGGCGGCATGTGCATCCGAAAGTGGGAGAATTACTCTGTTTAGCGCCGATTCATAATGCCTATGATAAAGAGGAGGGGATTTATCATTTTCTGCGAAAATTACAGCGCGAACAAATGGATCAGGAGCGTATTCGATTATTGTATGTAGCAGCTACGCGAGCGCGGCAGCAATTGGATTTAGTAGCATGTGTTGAATTATCGGAAAAAGAGGATGCTGAATTAAAATGGCTGCAACCTAAGTCAGGTAGTTTCTTAAAACTTTTGTGGCCTGTATTGGAAAAAGAGCATTGGCCGACGGAGTTGCCTTTCTCGGTGAAACAAAATGACGTGGCCGAAGCGCTATCCTCTAGCGCACATTTATATCGTTTCCCTAATGATTGGCAAAATCCTTTGTTGGCATTACAGATGGTAGGGGCAGGCCCCAGTGCCTGCCCAGAAGAGAATGGCAATTACAGGGGATTGCCCCTACAAAATGAAATTGAAACAGATAAAAATCGCGCTCCTGTTGATGAAGATCCCTCGGGGTTACGCGCAACAGGTCAGGTATTACATCGCATGTTAGAAGGCTTCAGTCGTTTTGGTGTGCCTGAATTATTTGTTGATCAAATCAAAAACTATCGCGTCGGATGGCAGAGGTTGTTAGTTCAGCAGGGTGTGCTTACCGCCGAATTAACCCATGCATTAATGCTATTAGAAAAAGCAGTGAGTGAAATGCTGCAAGATCCTCGCGGTAAATGGTTGTTAACTGATCATTTGCATGCAGTGAGTGAATATGAAATTACCTGTGTAGCAGGAAAGAAGGTGCAACGCTTAGTAATAGATCGCAGTTTTGTTGCTGATAATATACGCTGGATTGTGGATTATAAGTTAATTGAAGCGGATCTTGAGCAGGCGTGGTTGTTATATGCAGCGCAGTTGCAGAGATATGCTAAAGTCATGCATGATATTCAACAGCAACGCGGCGAAAATTATCCTATCCACATTGCTTTATATTTACCACTCGTTAGGGGTTGGAAAATGCAAGTGTGGTCGCCATAATCGAGCAATCCCCCACAAGTGAGAAAATTTATGTCTAACACCCCCTTGAATGAAAACGCATTACAACAAATTTTTACTGAAGCGCGCAGCCATCATGTTTTTTTTGAGCGTGAAATCCCAGATACCTTATTGCAACAACTCTATGATTTAACGAAATGGGCGCCCACCTCTTTCAATATGTGTCCTGCACGTTTTGTTTTTGTCTGCTCAAAACCAGCGAAGGAAAAATTAGCCACTGCGCTAATGGAAGCAAATATTCCGCAAACCATGCAAGCGCCAGTGACAGTCATTGTTGCTACCGACAGCCAATTTTATGAAGAATTACCACGACTATATCCTGCCTATGATGCTAAACCTATTTATGCAAATAATCCTGCTGCTGCCGAAGAAGCAGGTTTTCGTAATGGTAGTTTGCAAGGCGCTTATCTGATGTTGGCAGCGCGGTCTTTAGGCTTAGATGTGGGCCCCATGTCAGGTTTTGATGCAGCAAAACTCGATACCTTATTTTTCCCTGACGGACGATATAAATCAAACTTTCTGGTTAATTTAGGGTATGGTGATGCCAGCAAGTTGCATCCTCGTGGGCCTCGATTGTCCTTTGATGAAGCTTGTCGTGTTGTATAGAAGATCTT
>CAXNEI010000057.1:0-7011 GCA_964201195.1 Gammaproteobacteria bacterium | reverse complement strand
ATATTGATTACGCGAGCTCATGGCTAAGCCATTGGCTTCCCGCATAATCGGCGCACCGATAATTTCGATGGGAAAAGCTAATTCGGAAACCAAACGACGAATAACCAATAGCTGCTGAAAATCTTTCTCGCCAAAAATCGCCACATCCGGCATAACCAAATTAAATAATTTACTCACCACGGTTGCTACACCGGTGAAATGGCCAAGTCGACTAGCGCCGCATAACAAACTATCTAACAAGGGCGCATGCACTTCAATCAGTGGCGGCATTCCGTTGGGATACATTATTTTCACATCGGGCGCAAAAACGATTGTGTTGCCTGCTTGTTTTAATAATTGTGCGTCTTGTTCTAAGGTTCGTGGATAACGATCAAAATCTTCATTCACACCAAACTGTGTGGGATTCACAAAAATACTCGTCACTATCACATCGGCTTTTTGTTTGACTTGCTCCACTAAACTTAAATGCCCAGCGTGTAAATTACCCATGGTAGGCACTAAAGCAATGCGTTTATTTTGTTTACGCAGCTGAGTGATTGTTTCGCGAAGGGTTTGTGCGTGAAAAATAATTTCCATAAAATATCACTCAATAGAAAAACCATGCTCTGCGGCAGGAAAACTTCCTTCTTTCACTGCTTTGACATAATTTTCAAACGCAGCAGAAATAGAGTTAGCATCTTGCATAAAGTTTTTCACAAACCGCGCAGGTTTTCCTGGCGTGATGCCTAATAAATCATGCATCACTAATACTTGCCCATCACAGTGCGACCCAGCGCCAATGCCAATCACCGGAATTTTACTGCGCTTCGTTAATTTTTGCGCCAACTCTGCAGGAATGCATTCGACCAATAACATGGCTGCACCCGCTGCTTCTAGTTGTTGCGCTGCAGCTAACAAAGCCTGTGCTTGGACGTCACCACGGCCTTGCACTTTGTAGCCGCCGAACACATTGACCGATTGCGGCGTTAAACCTAAATGAGCACAGACAGGCACGCCATTGCGCGCTAATTGTTGAATGGTTTCCGCCAACCAAGCATCACCTTCTAATTTAATCATGTGTGCGCCGGCTTGCATTAATTGTTGGCAATTTGACAAACACATTTCTAAAGTAGCGGCGCCCATAAAAGGCATATCAGCCAAAATCAACGCATTGCCTGCGCCTTGCTTGACGCAGCGGGTGTGATAAACCATTTGCTCGATGGTGACCGGCACGGTGGAATCGTTGCCTTGCAATACCATGCCGAGTGAATCACCGACCAATAATACTTCCACACCTGCTTGTGCTTGGACTTGAGCAAAGCACGCATCATAAACGGTGGTCATCGCAATTTTTTCACCACGCTGCTTCATGGCTTGGAGGCTAGAGAGGCTCACTTTGGTCATGAAAAAATCCTCGTAATCTGTGAAGAGTATCGATAAGCCTAGTGCATTAGGCCACTAAAAGGAGAGAAAGTTTTACCACGCCACAGTCAATTTGAGTAGCCCTTCAGCAACAATGGGCGACGACACTTGCTCCGGAGCAATCTCCGCTAATGGCACCAGCACAAAAGCCCGATTCAGCATTTCCGGATGGGGAATTTTTAAATCGGGCTGATCAATCATTTGATCATCAAATAATAAAATATCTAAATCTAAGGTTCGCGGCCCCCAATGTTGGATGCGTTGCCGACCTTGTTGTTGTTCTATTTGTTGCAAGGCCGCTAGGAGTTGCTGAGGAGAAAATTCCGTCGCAATACACAAAACTGCATTGAGAAAATCTGGCTGATCTTGTGGGCCTACCGGCTTGCTTTGATAAAGAGAGGAAGCAGCAATAATATAAGTCTGAGATAACTGCGCAATTGCACTTTTCGCTTGGCGTAATTGCTCAAGAGGATTTTCTATATTAGAACCAAGGCCAATAAAAACAGTATACATACTTGTCTCCTCGGTCAATAAGCGAATAAAAAGATTCGCATCATAAAGATTTTTTGGTATTCTGGTCAATCTAATAATTTCAACCGCCTTTTTAAATAATTGAACAACAATAAATGAGACTTACAGTATGTTTAGAGATTTCCTAACAACAGCAACAAATTTTTTTGATCGCCTGCATGGTCATGAAGATACGACAGAAGCAGATTGTCTTCTACATTATGCAGAACCTGCTATACCGCTTAATTCACCGGCGATCACTTTGAGCTGCTCCTCTTCAATGAGAGAGGTTTCTATAAATCCATCTTTGCGCGCAGATAAACGAATAAACAATACACCACGCACTATTATTACCGGCCAACTCCATGGCGAACAATTTGAACTGGTAGGCACGTTAACAGAGGAAGAAAGTGAAAAAATGTTTCCTATTGCACTAGCCGTAAAACAAAAAATGGTTATAGGTAACAGTAGCTTTGGCAAAGTGCGACTGGCACGCCGTGGAGAGGAATGGATTGCAGTAAAAAAAATAATTGATATAAATCAAGCTCAAGCAGAAATTGAACAGCATTTATTAGTGCAAAAAAAATTAGAAAGCAGCAGCTATATTGTCCAGTTAAAAGATTACGCCTTAACAACAGGAAACGATGGACAGCCTAAAGCCTATTTATTTATGGATTTTATTGATAGCGGCTTTAGCGCTATTATCTCCAAAAAAGGAGACTTAGCAGGATTGCTTAAGCGCCCAAATGCCTTCCAGAGTTTTTGTCTGAGGGATAGCTTAAGTGATTTAAGTCGGCAATGCTTAGAAGCCGTTAGAGATTTTCATTATGCCAAATTGGCTCACCGCGACATTAAGCCAGAAAACTTTTTATTAAGTGCATGGGGCTCAATTAAATTAGCAAATTATGCCAGCGTACAATCTAGCGATGATAAAAAATTACCCGTCAATGGCTTCACTTATGAGTATCTCCCCAGCGCGGTGGTAAGAAGATTACCAGGAGAAGCGGGCGGAATTGAAACCCAGTGGAGTGGAGAACAGCGGGATCGCTTTGCCTTGGGGATAGTGCTGCTGAAATTAAGAAATAGAGCGCAAGGAAGATCAGACAACTCGTTACTCATTCATGACCAACAACACACTTTACCCATAGACACTATTCGAACAGCCAAAAATACTGCCTACTATGGTGGCTTAACTGTAGATCCAAAAAAAATTAAAGGAGAAACCTTGGATGAAATCATTGCCATTCTTTTATTTGATAAACCCAAAGGCGAATCTATCAGCAAGGTGTTAGAGCGACCCTATTTCTGCGAGCCTTATGATAAGATATCTCGGTGCGCCGCTTCGTAATTAGTATTTACTACGTTTTTATAATGGCATACATACTTGTCTCCTCGGTCAATAAGCGAATAAAAAGATTCGCATCATAAAGATTTTTTGGTATTCTGACCAATTGAATAATTTCAACCACCTTTCTTGGATGATTGAACAACAATAAATGAGATCCATTGCATGACCACACACTTACTAACAACAGCAACAGCCTTTTTTGATCGCATGTATGGTCATGAGAATCCGACAGAAACGGATTCTCCTCTGCATAATGCAGAACCTGCTACACCACCTAACTCACCAGTAGGTGACCTGAGTCGCATTGCTTCGATGAGAGAGGTTTCTGTCGATCGAGCGCTTCGTACAGACAAAAGAACAACCGAAACAAAACACACTATTATTACCGGCCAACTCAGTGGCAAGACATTTAAATTGGTAGGAACATTAACGACTGAAGAAATCCAACAGATTTTTGATACGCCAGTAGACGAAAAACAAAAAACTATTTTAGGTGAAGGCTGTTTTGGCAAAGTGCGATTAGCGCTCTGTGAGGGCAAGTGGGTAGCGGTAAAAAAAATAAAAAACATCGATGCAGCTAAAATAGAAATTGCGCAGCATTTATTAGCGCAAGAAAAATTAAAAGACAGTCAATATATCATCCAATTACAAGATTATGCGGTAACGATCGGCAAGGATGGAAAAGATAAAGCGTATTTATTTGTAGATTTCATTAACAGCGGTCTTAAAGCTATTTCAGCCGGCGCAGGAGATTTAGCTACGCTGCTCGATTCTTCAGGAAATTTCCCAAAATTTCGCCTGAAAGACCGTCTCAGTGATTTGGTTCGACAATGCACGGAAGCGGTGAGAGATTTTCATCATGCCAAACTATCCCACCGCGATATTAAGGCAGAAAATTTTTTATTAACCGCATGGGGCACAATAAAATTAGCTGACTATGCCAGTGTGGAATCTGCAGATAATAAGATATTACCTCGGAATGGTTTTACTTATCAGCAGATGCCTAGTGCCCTGGTAAAAACTTTACCCGAAAAAGCTGGCGGAGCCGAAACACATTGGAGCGGAGAACAATTAGACCGTTTTGCTTTGGGTGTCACGTTATTGGAATTAAGAAATAGAGTCCAATGGAAATCCAAGAACATTCTATTGATTCATAATCAGCAACATAGCTTGTCTACTGAAAAGATTCAAAAAGCCAGGGATGAAGTGATCTGCCAGTGTGGTTTAAACCTAGACCCAAAAACGATTAGAGGAGAAACCTTAGATGAGATTATTGGTATTCTTCTCTTTGATCAGCCAGAAGGTGAATCCATCAGCAGCGTGTTAAAGAGACCCTATTTTTCTGAATCTTATGACAAGACATCTTGGTGCACTATTTTGTAATTAGTGTTTTCTATGTCTTTTTTTATGGGGTGAATCTTTAGATAAAGCAGCCATCATTTGTCGACGCTGGCTGGGATCCGCTGCTTGATACTGGGTCCACCACTCACCTAAACCTGGCTGTATTTCCCCGGTTTGTTCACGTAAGAGTAAGAAATCATAGGCGGCGCGAAAACGTTGATGCTCTAATAAAATATCCGCACGTTTACCGATTCGACTGGGCAAGCGAAATTGTAATTCCCAAATTTCTCGCACTGCACTACTGAAGCGACGAGGAATAACGGTGGCCGTTAATTGTTGATCGAGAGTAAGTGACGCAGCACGATGGGTGGCAATATGCGGAATTTCATCGAGCATCAATAATTGTTCGCGATGCTGTAAAAATACCGGCCACAAAATAACAGCGAATAAAAAAGCTGGCGTTACCGGTTTACGCTGCAGAATGCGTTGATCGGTATTATGAATGGCTAATTCCATTAATTTCAGCCAAATTTGCGAACGCGCTGCACCATGATCTGTCACTAAAGGATAAGTATCAGGAAATAAATGGGGAAGTAATTCATAGCGTTGAATTAATTGGAAAGTGGCGACACCTTTGCCTGAATGAAATAATTTCAGTACTTCATCAAATAAACGCGCACCTGGAATTTCTCGTAATAAATGACCTAAAGCTTTAATGGGCGCTTCTGTTGCTTGATCTAATTGGAAATCTAATTTCGCCATGAAGCGAATGGCGCGCAGCATCCGCACTGGATCTTCTCGGTAGCGCGTTTCGGGCTGGCCTAATAAACGCAAAGTATGATTTTTTAAATCTTCTAAACCGGAAGCATAACAACGTAATTCATTACGACTCGGATCGTAATAAAAAGTATTAATAGTAAAATCTCGACGTACCGCATCTTCTGCTAAATTACCGTAGACATTATCACTGAGCAATCTGCCTTGATCATCTTGTTCGGCAATATGACGAGCCCATTTTTTTTGCTCGCCCTCGCTGGCGTGATGACCGCGGAACGTCGCCACTTCAATGACTTCACGACCAAAATAAACATGGGCCAAACGAAATCGCCGACCGATAAGCCGACAATTACTGAATAATTCTTTTACTTCATCCGGATCGGCGCTGGTCGCCACATCAAAATCTTTCGGTATGTGACCTAATAACAAATCCCTTAAGCAGCCGCCTACAATATAGGCTTCATAACCTTTTTGCTGTAAGCGTTGTACCACCTTCACTGCGTTGATACTCATCATTTCAGCGTTCAGCGGATGTTGATGGGCAGGCAACAAGGTATGACCTGTAGAGGGTGCATCCACGCTAGGCTTTACGTGTTGCCAAAAACGTTTCAATGATTTTTTCAGTAGGGAAATAGACATAGGCAGTAAAAAGGTGACTCACAAAAGGCCGTGAGTATATACCCATTCGAAGCCAAGATGTGAAACCAGAAATCTATTTCGTGGCGACCTCAAACACATAACAAACACAACCCTTGTTCATTCCACTCACTGCCTTTAGAATCACCCCCTCTTTTTGGTTCACCTCTTTTTTTACCCTTTGGGAACTGCATGTCATCTAACGAGGCCTTTGTCCGTGTTCGTCATCTGAGCTTTCGCCGAGGAGATCGCGTTATTTTTGATAATGTGGATATGGATATTCCTCTTGGTAAAATCACTGGCATCATGGGCCCTAGCGGTTGCGGAAAAACCACATTACTGCGATTGATTGGCGGGCAATTAAAACCCGATGCAGGAGAAGTTTGGGTGGATGGAAAAAATATTCCCGCCCTGAATCGCGCTGACTTGTTTGAAATTCGCGCACGCATGGGTATGTTATTTCAAAGCGGTGCTCTATTTACTGATTTAACCACCTATGAAAACGTAGCTTTCCCGCTGCGGGTTCACTCCCCTTTATCAGAAGAAAAAATTCGCGAAACCGTATTGTCGAAATTGCAGTCGGTGGGATTAACGGGGGCAGATCAATTAATGCCTAGTCAATTATCCGGCGGTATGGCACGACGTGCTGCCCTAGCACGAGCTATTGCACTGAATCCTGAACTGGTGATGTACGACGAACCTTTTGCCGGCCAAGATCCCATTGCTATGGGCGTTTTGGTTGAACTGATTCGCACACTGAACAATCAATTAGGTCACACCAGTATCGTGGTTTCTCACGATGTGGATGAAACTGCTGGCATTGCGGATTATTTATATGTGCTCGCAGAAGGTCGTATTATTGGCCAAGGCACGCCTGAAGAAATATTACATTCAGACTCCCCCGCCCTCAAACAATTTATTCAGGGCCTACCCGAAGGGCCGCTGGCTTTTAATTATTCGGGAAGGCCTGCATGAAAGAAATATTAGTAGAAAAAATT
>CAXNEI010000056.1:0-7033 GCA_964201195.1 Gammaproteobacteria bacterium | reverse complement strand
CAGAAGAAATGTCTAGGTTTCGGGCCTGGTTTATTGATTTTGATTCTCAGCAATGGGATGAAAAAATTGAAGCTGACGCCACCACAGGTAAGCTAGATTATCTTGCTCAACAAGCAATTGCCTCTCACCAACGCGGTGAAAGCCGCGAGTTATGAAACATTTTGCCTCACCCGATTTTTGGGCTTGCTTTAGTAAATTACCTGAGCCCATTCAATTAGTAGCAAGAAAAAACTATCAACTCTTGAAAAAAGAACCTCAGCATCCTTCATTGCACTACAAACATGTTGGCAATTATCGGCCTGTAAGGATCGGACGAAAATATCGCGCATTAGGAACAAAAATTGACACGGGTATTTTATGGTTTTGGATTGGCTCCCATGCTGACTACGATCACTTACTACACTGACGGATTATTATGATTCACCCCATCAAAACCTATCAATGGCTCGTTCCGCTCTTTCGTTTGCGTTATTGCAAATCAGTAGAAATCGATGAACAATCAGAAAATTTAACCGCTATTTTAGAAAACAATCCGCGCTTAATGTGCATCATGAGTCATGGGCCAACGCTTGCGCCCGTGGCAACGATTCCTGGATTAATTGATTTAATGATTAAAGCGGGCGGCGGTGAACGCAAAGCTTTAGCGATTATTTGGCGGCCTTTTTATAAAGTGCCTTTATTAAAAAATTTCGCAGCCTATGTCACCAACACAGCAAAAGGTTTATCGACAGCTGAATGTTTGCGCCGTTATCACGAAGGCTTTAACGATATTACTCTCATGCCTGAAGGTGACTTTTCTTTATTTGGTAATGGCCAAGATATTGAGCCTTTTGTGAGCCCAAAATTTATTGAATTGGCTTTAAAAATTAAGGCCCCGATTTTAATCGGCGCCCATCAAGGCACGGAAGCCTGGGGCCGCGTCATTCCAATTCCTCAATTCGTGGTACCTTTATTTAAGCCTTTACTATCGAAAAATCATTTCGATCTATTAAGCCAAAATAAGCAGATTAATATTCCGCGCTTCATGCGACGATTAAAGAAAATGCGTTTTACTTTTCGCTTATATCAACCGACGGTGACTTTGTTAGAGTTAAATAAAATCAAAAATAGCCGGCAAAAAACTCAGCAATTAAAAGAAGAAGCGCAAAAAATTCAGCAGATCATGCAGGAGATGGTAGAGAGTTTGCGGAATAAATAAACGCCCATAAAAAAAGCCCTCTCCTTCATTACAAGGAGAGGGCTTTTTTCATCAAGACAATAACGTCTGATCTAAGCAGCTTCAGCCATCGGCTCTAGCGCTAAACCTTCTTTGGCTTTTTCAGCAATCGCTGCAAAACCTGCTTTATCATTGACGGCAATATCCGCCAACATTTTGCGATCGACTTCTACGCCGGCTTTATTTAAGCCATCCATCATCCGGCTATAGGATAAACCACATTCACGAGCGGCTGCGTTAATACGCATAATCCATAAAGCACGGAATTGGCGTTTTCTTTGTTTGCGATCGCGATACGCATATTGCAGCGCTTTAGTAACGGCTTGCACCGCTACACGGAAAACACGACTACGTGCACCGTAATAACCTTTCGCTTGTTTCAACACTTTCTTGTGGCGTCTACGCGCTTGGACGCCTCTTTTTACACGAGCCATAAGCCCTCCTACATCATATTAAAAACTTTCAATCTCTATACACCATCATCAAACAGGCAACATTCTCTTCACTAAACCTACATCCGACGGATGCACCAAAGTTTTTCCCCGCAACTGACGAATACGTTTAGACGACTTCTTAGTCAGAATATGATTTTTGAAAGCATGCTTTCTTTTGAAACCGGTGGCGGTTTTTTTAAAACGCTTAGCTGCCCCTCGGTTGTTCTTTAGTTTTGACATAAAAAATTAACTTCTCCTATAAAAAAAATCTATCTACTTCTTCCGTTTCGGCGCGAACACCATCATCATCTGACGGCCTTCAACCTTAGCATCATGCTCTACTACACCAAACTCAGCCAAATCCACTGCGATTCGCTGCAGCAAATGTTCACCTAATTCTTGGTGACTCATTTCTCTGCCTCGAAACCTCAGCGTTACTTTCGCTTTGTCTCCACCTTCCAAGAAACGCTTCAAATTTCTGAGCTTGACTTGGTAATCGCCCTCTTCCGTGGTGGGGCGAAATTTAATTTCCTTAATCTGTACTTGCTTCTGCTTTTTACGGGCTTCGGCACGCTTCTTTTTCTCTTCGAAAATGTGCTTACCGAAATCCATAATCCGACATACAGGCGGCTCGGCATCAGGCGATATCTCTACAAGATCTAAGCCCACCGCAGTTGCTGCGGCAAGGGCTTCTTGCAGCGACACAACGCCAACCTGCGATCCATCTTCACTAATCAAACGAAGTTCTGTTAATTCAATTTCTTCATTGATCCGGTTCTTTTTACCGCCGGCGCCTTTTTTGCTCTGCTGCTTAATAACTGTGCTCTCCAAAAAAACTAAAAACCCTAGAAAAATAAAAACAAAGAATGGGCAGTGAATGAACTGCTCCTACTCTTCTATACGACCTTTCTGCTGAATGACTGATTGCAGCGTTTCAATAAAAGCTGCGAGTGGCATACTTCCAAGATCTTTCCCTTCGCGGGTTCTTACTGAAATAGTGTTATCGGCAATTTCTTTATCGCCTAAAACTAAAAGGTACGGAACGCGACGCAAAGTATGCTCGCGGATTTTAAAGCCGATCTTCTCATTTCTCAAGTCCGAAAACGCGCGATAGCCCAAATCTGATAGGCATTTTGCTACTTTCTGACAGTAATCGGCTTGTTTATCGGTAATTCCCATCACTACGACTTGCTGAGGCGCCAACCAAGCTGGCATCCAACCCGCATATTGCTCAATGAGAATACCAATGAAACGCTCGAAGGATCCTAAAATAGCGCGATGCAACATCACCGGGGTTTTACGTTCTCCGGCCTCGTTAATGTATTCCGCATCCAATCGCTCCGGCATGGAGAAATCCACTTGAATGGTGCCGCACTGCCAGACTCGACCAATGCAATCCTTCAACGAAAATTCTATCTTCGGCCCATAAAAGGCGCCTTCGCCCGGCAATAATTCCCAAGCTAACTGTTTATTGTCTAATGCCAACTGCAAAGCTTGCTCCGCTTTATCCCAAATCGCATCAGAACCTACCCGTTGCTCAGGACGAGTGGATAATTTGATGAGCACTTCATCAAAACCAAAATCACGATAGACGCTAAAAACTAAATCGATAAAATTCGATACTTCATCCTGAATCTGATTTTCGGTGCAAAAAATATGCGCATCATCTTGCGTAAAACTGCGCACGCGCATCAAACCATGCAGCGTACCGGAAGGTTCATTGCGATGACAAGAACCAAATTCTGCTAACCGCAAAGGTAAATCTCGATAACTACGCAAGCCTTGATTAAAGATTTGCACGTGACAAGGACAGTTCATCGGCTTAATAGCGTAGTCGCGATCTTCAGAACCGGTAGTGAACATGTCTTTGCGAAACTTGTCCCAATGACCCGACTTCTCCCACAATTTTCGATCGACGATTTGCGGCGTGCGAATTTCCTGGTAATCATGCTGCTGTAGAATTTTTCGAACATAGCTTTCTAGCTGTTGATAAATAGTCCAGCCGTGAGGATGCCAAAACACCATACCCGGCGCTTCTTCTTGGGTATGAAATAATTCCAGCTGCTTACCAATTTTTCGGTGATCGCGCTTTTCAGCTTCTTCCATGCGCGTTAAATAGGCATCTAATTCTGTTTGTTTGGCCCAAGCTGTACCATAAATACGCTGCAACATTTCTCGCGTAGCATCGCCTCGCCAATAAGCGCCAGCTAATTTAGTCAGCTTGAAGGCCTTTAGATGTCGGGTGTTGGGTACATGTGGCCCGCGACACATATCAATATATTCTTCGTGGTAATACAGCTTGATGGTTTCGCCTTCGGGAATGCCTTCGACAATTTGTAGTTTGTAGCTTTCTTTTCGTGCAGAAAATACTGCTTGAGCCTCTGCGCGAGAAACCACTTTCACAACTACATCATATTCTTTGTTGATCAGCTCACGCATTCGCGCTTCAATTTTCTCCAACATATCCGGAGTAAAAGTTTGCGCACAGGCGATATCGTAATAAAAGCCGTTTTCAATCACCGGCCCAATCGCCATCTGCGCATCAGGAAATAATTGTTTGATGGTATGACCCAACAAATGCGCGCAAGAATGGCGAATAATTTCCACACCTTCGGGATCTTTTGCTGTAACGATACGCAAACTAGCATCTTCAGCAATGGGCAAAGTCGCATCTAATAACTGATCATTTACCCAACCAGCGAGCGTTGCTTTTGCTAAACCTGCGCCAATAGATTGCGCTATCTGTAATACAGTTACTGGTTGGTCAAACGTTTTTTGAGTGCCATCGGGCAAAGTGATCACAGGCATGAGTTGAGCCATCGAATTAAAATATGGTAGACACGAGTGGACTCGAACCACCGACCCCCACCATGTCAAGGTGGTGCTCTAACCAACTGAGCTACGTGTCTATAATTTTGCCATTGGCAAAAAAAGAGCGCGGATTATAGAGTGCAAGAGCAGAGAGAACAAGGCGACAGCATCGCCATCTTACGATTAGGTTGACACTTGATGCAAAAAACGAATAATAGCTCGCCTTGAATCTCGCTTTTGTTATTTTAATTAACCCTTTCTCTCGTTTTCTGAAGAGCATCCTTGTGGCATTAATCGTTCAAAAATATGGTGGCACTTCTGTCGGCAGCGTTGAACGCATTCAAGCAGTCGCCGATAAAGTAAAAGCGGCTCGCGAGCAAGGTCACGACATAGTGGTCGTGCTGTCTGCTATGTCAGGTGAAACCAATCGCTTATTAGCGTTAGCTAAATCCCTCGATGAACAGGCTTCGCCCGCTGAATTAGACGTCTTAGTCAGCACTGGTGAACAAGTCACTATTGCTTTATTAGCTATCGCGCTAGAAAAGATTCATTGTCCGGCACAATCTTTTACCGGTAGTCAGGTAAAAATTCTTACTGATAGCGCTTTCTCGAAAGCACGTATTGAACATATTGAAGTAACGGGGCTCAAACAAGCCTTGCAGGAAGGAAAAGTAGCTGTAGTTGCCGGCTTTCAAGGCATCGATGAACAAGGTCGCATCACTACTTTAGGTCGTGGCGGCTCAGATACCACAGCCGTTGCTTTGGCTGCCGCGTTAAAGGCCGATGAATGTCAGATTTATACTGATGTAGATGGCGTCTACACCACTGACCCCCGGGTTGTGAGCGAGGCCCGCCGACTCTCAAGCATTACCTTTGAAGAAATGCTCGAAATGGCCAGCTTAGGCTCCAAAGTCTTGCAAATTCGCTCAGTGGAATTTGCCGGAAAATATGGCGTCCCGTTGAGAGTGCTTTCTAGCTTTACTGAAGGGCCTGGCACTTTAATTACCTTAGACAAAGGTGAACTTATGGAAAAACCAGTTATTTCTGGCATCGCGTTTAATCGCGAAGAAGCCAAACTCGTGGTACGTGGCGTGCCCGATGTACCTGGCGCAGCTTATCGAATTTTGGGCCCGATCGGCGATGCCAATATTGAAGTAGACGTGATTGTACAAAATGTCGGGTTAGATCAAACCACAGACTTCACCTTCACCGTACATCGCAATGAATTCAACAAAGCACTGAAGATTCTTGAACAAGTAGCAAAAGACGTCGGCGCACGGGAAGTGTTAGGTGATGATAAAATTGCCAAAGTTTCCGTAGTCGGCGTGGGCATGCGGTCTCATGCGGGCGTTGCCACCAAAATGTTTGGCGCTTTAGCAAAAGATAACATCAACATCCAAATGATCTCTACCTCGGAGATTAAAATCTCAGTCATCATTGATGAGCGCTATGTAGAATTGGCTGTACGCAGCTTGCATTCAGCATTTGAATTAGATAAAGCTGTTTAAGCAGGGCTTTTTGGCGTGATGAGATCTTTTCCAAGTCGTTATTTTGTTGGCGCGGTTTCAGTTACGAAAAAAAAGCCAAGTATTTGCTTACTTTTTGACCGGCATCAACAATACTGAAAACCAGAGCGTCGTTTGTTTTGGATCGCGCGGTAAGCGATTACCGTATTTACTTATCGAATAGGATTTTAAGGAGACAGTAATGCTTATTTTGACTCGGAGAGTCGGTGAGACACTCATGGTAGGAGACGAAGTCACGGTCACCGTGCTAGGCGTGAAAGGCAATCAAGTGCGTATTGGCGTCAATGCCCCCAAAGATGTGTCGGTGCATAGAGAAGAAATCTATCTGCGCATCCAGAGAGAAAAAGGTGGCGGTGGTAGCGGCGGACAACATCAGCAGCAACAGCACCATCATCACCAAGATGAAGATGAAAGCGAAGCTGGATTTAACCACTAAAATAAGCTGTTTTTAGCATGCACTAAAGGCGAGCCAACAGTAGAAATTGGCCCGCCTTTTTTGTTTTCCTTTATTCTTCAGCGCCTTTTGTTTTTGCATCCTCTTGTTTTTTAGTGGGCATGGGGTATTATGCTCGCCCCTGGAGAGGTGGCCGAGTGGCCGAAGGCGCTCCCCTGCTAAGGGAGTATGGGCTTTAACTCCCTTCGAGGGTTCGAATCCCTCCCTCTCCGCCAAAAAAATAAAACCCTGGCAAAGCCTTGGGTATTATTTTTTTTGTTGAGAGGGAAGCCCTGACGAGAACCCTCAGGTTCGAGCCGGAGGTCGCACAGCGACCGGAGACAACGCCCCGACGAAGAAGGGTGCGGTAATCCCTTCTCTTATTTCAGGGATCAAGCAAAAATGCGCCCGTAGCTCAGTTGGATAGAGCACCTGGCTACGAACCAGGCGGTCGGCCGTTCGAATCGGTTCGGGCGCACCATTTTATTTCACTAACAAAGCTCTTACTTTGTTGGGATCTGGATTGGTCTTTTTTAATTCTGCTTCCAATTCTTGCTGACGCTTAATATCGGCGAGCTTTTTTAATGCATCACCAAATACCACAGAATGCTCC
>CAXNEI010000055.1:0-7084 GCA_964201195.1 Gammaproteobacteria bacterium | reverse complement strand
CATGAAGACAGAACGAAAATCAAGCAATGTAGGCTTTGTTTAGACTCACTTCATATTGGAATCACACCCCTTCCTTTAGACTCACTTCATATTGGATAAGGCTTTCAGGCACCGAATCTAATTTTGGGTGCGCCGCAGTCAACTCTTTGTTAGCCGTTAATCGACCACAAGCAAAACCACTGCGGTCAATAGCTTGCGCGAAAATCGCATAAGCCATATCACTTTCTGGCTGCACAATCACATCATAAGTTTCTGCCACACCCATGCGGAACTCATCAACGGTAACCGGCTCAACCGATTGACCATCGGCAGCCACTACAGTCATTTTTAATCCGGGAATTTGCACATCAAAAAAGGTCATTGCCGACCCATTAATAAAACGCAAACGAATACGCTCACCTTTTTTAAATAACGCCGTCCAATTATCCGAAGGCGTATAACCATTCATTAAAAAAGTATAGGTAGCACCAGTCACATCAGAAATATCTCGATCAGACATGCGCATCTCATTCCACATCGACCGCTCATCCCAGGTTTGTTTGACACCTTTTTCTTTTATATCTTTCCACAAATCCACTGCGGTACGATTTTGAAAATTATAATAATGACTGAGTTTTTTTAATTTCTTTTCTACTGCGTGAGGATTTTCGTCGGACCAATCGGACAACATCACAATATGCTCTCGGTCATAACCTACTGGATCTGGTGTGTTGGGCTCGATAATAATTGCGCCATAAATACCCGTCTGCTCTTGAAAACCCGAATGGCTATGATACCAATAGGTGCCACTTTGTTTGACTTGAAAACGATATTCAAAGGTTTCGCCAGGATTAATTCCGTCAAAACTTAATCCGGGCACACCATCCATTTCCGTCGGCAGCACAATGCCGTGCCAATGCAAGGAAGTTTGCTCAGCTAAATGATTGGTCACGCGCAGAGTAATTATTTCACCTTCCTTCCAATATAAAGTGGGCCCCGGCAAACTACCGTTAATGGTCGTCGCCATTTTAGTTTTGCCCGTGAAATTCACCTGTTGATAACCAATGGTTAAATCAAAATTTTTCCCGCGTAACTCAGGTATTTTTTTCTC
Organism: Gammaproteobacteria bacterium; assembly: GCA_964201195.1. Classification (GTDB taxonomy): domain Bacteria; phylum Pseudomonadota; class Gammaproteobacteria; order Pseudomonadales; family JAHFSE01; genus JAHFSE01. The sequence goes on along the minus strand of CAXNEI010000055.1, from coordinate 5,994 downwards.
ATAGAATTGCGCATAAGTAGATGCCGAAAAAGGCAGTGAAGCTAACGCCAACGATGAAGAGGCGCCTAAAACAAAAGAGCGACGAGAAAGAGGTAATGTCATGAAGTCTCCTTAAAAAATAATGCAAGAAATTTCCGTTCGTGGTGAGCTTGTCGAACCACTTACTGATGCGAAGAGTACCCTTCGACAGGCTCAGGGTGAACGGATGCGCCGAAAAGATCAGTCAGGAGGGACATGTTTTTTTGTTTCCTTGATTCGCATCAAATAAAATATCGCAGGCACGACTAATAAAGACAATAAAGGCGCAGTGATCATACCACCCACCATAGGCACCGCAATACGACTCATGATTTCACTGCCGGTGCCATGACCCCATACAATCGGCAATAATCCCGCAAGAATTACCGCTACTGTCATCATCTTCGGTCGCACCCGTTGCACCGCACCTTCACGAATGGCATCGAGTAAATCTTTTTTGCTACACTGCCCCGCTGCTTGTCGTGCCACCCAAGCATTTTTTAAATACAACAGCATAATAACACCAAATTCTGCCGCCACACCCGCTAACGCAATAAAACCCACACCAGTAGCCACCGATAAATTAAATCCCATGGCATATAACAACCACACTCCACCAACTAAAGCAAAAGGTACCGTCAACATAATTAATAAAGCTTCATCCACTCGTTTAAAAATTAAATACAACAAGACAAAAATAATTAATAACGTCGCAGGCACCACTTGCTTCAATCGCGCATTAGCCCGCTGTAAAAATTCAAATTGGCCAGAATAAGCGATACTCATACCCGGCATTAATTTTACGTCTCTGGAAATAGCTTTGCGCAAAGCTTCCACGGTAGAAGCTAAATCACGACCACGAACATCAATATATACCCAGCCAGAAGGTCGCGCATTCTCACTTTTCAACATGGGTGGCCCATCGGTAATGTTAATTTGCGCCACCATGCCTAAAGTAATTTGCTGACCCTGCTCGGTGATAATCGGTAAATTTTGCAAACGCCCCATCGTATCGCGCCATTCACGTGGATAACGCACATTAATCGGAAATCGCGCCAGGCCTTCCACGGTTTCGCTAATGGTTTCACCACCAATTAAACTGGACACCACTGATTGCACATCGGCAATAGTTAATCCATAACGTGCTGCAGCGACTCGATCAATATTCACATCAATATAACGCCCACCGGTTAATCTTTCTGCCAATGCAGAGGAAACACCAGGAATCGTTTTTGCCACACGCTCCACCGCTTGCGCTACTGCATCAATTTGCTTTAAATCGGCGCCCGCAATTTTTACCCCCACTGGACTTTTAATTCCGGTGGCTAACATATCGATGCGATTACGAATGGGCGGCACCCAAATATTAGTTAAGCCAGGGACTTTTACTGCCTGATTGAGCGCATCGATTAATTTTTCTGGCGTCATCCCTTTTCGCCATTGATCGCGTGGCTTGAATTGAATGGTGGTTTCAAACATTTCTAACGGCGCGGGATCGGTCGCCGTTTCTGCGCGACCGGCTTTCCCAAAGACACTCATCACTTCCGGCACCGTTTTAATCATCCGATTGGTTTGCTGCAATAATTCCGCAGCTTTATGGGCGGATAATCCGGGCAATGCGGAAGGCATATATAATAAATCGCCCTCATCCAATGGCGGAAGAAATTCACCGCCTGATTGATGAAATGGCCATAGCGCAGTAAAAAAAATCAGCACAGCAAATAAAATAGTAGTTTTTGGCCAAGCTAATACTTTTTCTAACACCGGGTGATATAACCGGATTAAGCCACGATTTAATGGGTTTTTTTGTTCCTGCGGAATAGTGCCGCGAATCCAATACCCCATTAATAAAGGAATTAACGTCACCGACAATCCTGCCGCTGCTGCCATAGCATAGGTTTTAGTAAAAGCTAACGGACCAAATAATCGGCCCTCTTGTGCTTGCAAGGTAAAAATAGGAATAAAGGATAAGGTAATTATTAATAATGAAAAGAATAATGCCGGCCCTACTTCCACTGCAGCATCGGTAATCACTTGCCAATGGGCTGGGCCACGCAATTTTTCTCCTGGATGAGACTTTTGCCAAGATTCAATATGTTTATGCGCATTTTCAATCATTACTACTGCGGCATCCACCATAGCACCAATGGCAATCGCAATACCGCCCAGCGACATAATGTTGGCGTTCATATTTTGCTGCCGCATAATAATAAAAGCGATTAAAATACCAATAGGCAAGGAAATAATCGCTACCAGGGAAGAGCGCAAATGCCATAAAAATAACATACACACCAAAGCCACCACGATAAATTCTTCGATTAGCTTATGAGTTAAATTCTCCACCGCACGATCAATTAATTGACTACGATCATAGGTAGTCACAATTTTTACGCCTACTGGCAGGCTTTTTTGTAGTTCATTCAATTTGGTTTTGATTGCCGCAAGCGTAGCGCGGGCATCTTTGTCAGAGCGCAAAATCACTACACCGCCAGCCACTTCGCCTTCACCATTTAATTCAGCAATACCACGACGCATTTCTGGCCCTAATTGAATGATTGCTACATCACCTAGAGTTACCGGTATTTTATTTTCTAGTTTCAATGGGATCGCACGAAAATCTGCGAGGGTTTTTAAATAGCCACTGGCGCGCACCATAAATTCGGTTTCGGCTAATTCCACCACAGCACCGCCGGATTCTTGATTCGATGCACGAATAGCTGAAATGACTTGTTGGTGGGAAATGCCGAGCGCGGCTAATTTTATCGGATCCAATACCACTTGATATTGTTTGACCATGCCACCGATACTGGCGACCTCAGCCACATTCGGTAGCGTTTTTAATTCAAATTTAAGAAACCAATCTTGCAGTGCACGCAATTGAGCTACATCATGCTGACCCGTAGAATCTGTTAACGCATATTCAAAAACCCAACCGACGCCGGTTGCATCTGGCCCCAAAGAAGATTTCGCTGTGGGCGGTAAACGACTTTGTACTTGATTGAGATATTCCAACACTCGAGAACGCGCCCAATATAAATCCGTGCCTTCCTCAAATAATACATAAACAAAACTGTCAGCAAAAAAAGAAAATCCGCGCACGGTTTTTGCGCCAGGCACAGATAATAAAGTAGTCGCCAATGGATAGGTCACTTGGTTTTCCACAATCTGCGGCGATTGCCCAGGATAATTGGTGCGAATAATTACCTGCACATCAGAGAGATCAGGCAAAGCATCAATCGGCGTAGTATTCACCGACCATAAACCCCACACCACAATAAATAGCGTGGCCAATAAAACTAAAAAACGATTTTTTACCGACCAGCGAATCAGATGGGCAATCATAATTTCGCTCCATCATTTAACTGTGGAATAATGCCTTTTAAACTTGCTTCTGAATCAATTAAAAATTGTCCGCTGGTAACGACGCGTTGACTTTCCTCTACACCTTGGATAACAACTGTGTTATCTCCTATTTCTTGTCCGAGAATAATTTCTACTGGCCGATAATGGCCGTGATCTTCAGCCACCATCACCAATGAACGCTGGCCTGTGCGAATGATTGATTCGGTGGGCACCACTAACGCTGTTTTTTTATTGTTGTTTTTTAAAGTCACTTGCGCGGATAAACCAGGCCGCAATTGATGACGTGGATTAGGCAATTCCACCCTAACACGCAAGGTACGCGTCATCGCATTTAATTCAGGTAATATGCTAGTTACTTTGCCTTGGATGGTTTTTTCAGGCAAGGCAGAGAAATGCGCTTGCGCCAATTGACCCAGTTGAATGTGATTGGCTTGTGCTTCAGGAACCGCTACTTCAAGCCACACTTTATCAATACCTTGAATGCGAGCAATGAATTGCCCCACCATTAAAGTCATTCCTGTGCGGATACCCAACTCCTGAATAATACCTGCTCGCGGCGCGGTGAGTTTAATGTGTGTTTGCAGTTGTTTGGTTTTTTCTATTTGTCGAATTAACTCAGCGGGCATGCCAGCAATACGCATACGTTCACGACCTGCGGCTAGCAAATACTTATCACCTTCATTCAGGCTAAGCACTTCTTGCTGAAGCGCAACCCACTCTGGCATCAGCACTTCTGCAATGACATCGCCCTTAGCAACTAGATCACCTGGCGCTAATTTTGCCACCCGCTCCACAAATCCCGCACTGCGCGATTGCAACACAGCTACATCACGCTCATTAAAAACTAACATCCCCGTGGCATCGACGCGATTTTCTACTGCGGCACGCTTAACTACTGCTGTGCGCATTCCTAAATTTTGCACAATACGGGGATCAATAGTTACCGTTCCAGCATCCATCGATTCATCAGCATATTTCGCCACTAATTCCATATCCATAAACGGCGATTTACCGGGTTTATCGAATTTTTGGTCCGGCACCATCGGGTCATACCAATAGAGTACTTGATGCTGCTGCGGCATTGCAGGAGAAACCGTTGAGGATAATTTTTTAACGGCCCAGCCATAACCCAGCAGCGCACCGCTGACTAACAAAGCGCATGCGCCGACGCAGAGCGCAGGCCATTTGATTTTCAACATGATTTTATTTCCGCTCGTAATTTGCTCCCCCTGCAAAGTAGGGGGAGTGGCTCGAAGAGCCGAGGGGGTCAATTTTGAAAAGAACCCCCCTGGCTCGCAAGCTCGCCTTCCCCCCTACTGCGCTTTTTTAAAAAAGCTTGCAGGAGGGACATGTTCTTTGAATTGAATTGTTTTGTTAGTTGTTCAAGCGGGAGGTCGCCAAATGCTGGCAGGAGGTGATTTGATAAAGGTAGTGTCAAAGTGAAATACCGAAGCAGTAGAAACAACAATGGCAGCAGCAGTTATTTTTGTTGGCAGAAAAGACATCGTCATAGTTGTACAACCACCGCCAGAGGAACACATCTGTGTCATCTTCGTCATGCCATGACAGCAATCCATTTTATTAATTGTTTTATCGCTCTGCTCCATGGGGCATACCTGTTTGTTTAACACAGCAGTGCCCGCGTAACCGTAGATCGGCAACGACATAGCAAACATAATAATGAAGAGCAGATAAAGATAGCGCATGGTTGGAGTGTATAACACAAATAGTAGGTTATCCAAATATAACCTATTTGAAATTTTTTCCTAATAGCCTATGATGCTCGCATGCTTAAAACCTTCCTCTGTTATTTTATCGCTTGTTCTTTTCTGCTGGCTGCAACGGTGCATGCTGCAGGATGGGAATGTGCGGAGCATAAAAATATTCAGCAAGTAGAATTAGAACATCATTGTTGCTACGCCCCGCTGTCCATCAAAAATAATTATACGCCTCCAGCAGTTATTGCTTTTATTCCGGAAGTTATTTTTGCTTACCTAGACGCGCCGCTTCCATTCATTGTTCTCGACCCTCCAATAAAACCCCCTGCTCACGTTTAATTGTTTCGTCTTAAGGCGCAGCGTTTGCTGCATTCTTATCGTCAATTAAACGGAGAAAACTCGTGCTTCAAAAAAAGATTATGTGGCTCTTCTGCGCTGCACTGTTAGCTATTTGGCCTCTTTTTGCTACGGCACAAATAACGCTCGATGACGCTATTGCTCGAGCACTCGCGCAGTCACCCCGTTTGCAAGCATTCGGTAGTGGTGTTGCTGTTGCGCGGAGTGAACAAAAACAAGCGGGCACCTGGGCAAATCCTGAAATCAGCGTCGAAGCAGAAAACATTGCCGGCAATGGCGCTTATTCCCGCTTGAATTCCGCTGAAGTGACCTATGGAATTAGCCAACAATTTCAGCTGGGCGGAAAAATTTCAGCACGAAAAACTATTGCTGGCAAAGGTCTGGAAATTGCTCGGTTAGAATATCAAGCAGCAGCGTTAGATGTGATTAAAGAGGTAACTATTGCTTATGCTGAGTTAATTGCAGCGGAAGAAAATGTACGCCTTGCCACAGAGCAAAAACAATTGGCAGACGAAGTGCTGAGATCAGTAAACCTGCG
>CAXNEI010000054.1:0-7096 GCA_964201195.1 Gammaproteobacteria bacterium | reverse complement strand
CGGGAGAAAGTTTTAGCATGTATTGAATATAGCGTTGGTGACCTGAATCATAACAAATAATGACTACAGGTTGATGATCGCTAATGGCGGCGACTATGGCGCGATAAACCGGCTCTACTTGTGTTAAATGTGGCGCCCAATCGGTTTGTTGATGAGGCCAAACTAATAAAGTAGCAATTTGTGGAGCCCATTCGGGAAGTAAGCGAGGTTTCATAGTGTGGTTCCGTTTTTAAGCACCTAACAAGTTCTGTCCGCAGACGCGCAAGGTATTGCCTTGCAATCCTGCTGAACCTGGTTCAGCAAATAAAGCGACAGCTTCCGCGATATCGATAGGTAAGCCACCTTGTTTTAAACTATTCAATCGTCGACCCATTTCACGCAGAGCAAAAGGCATGCGTTGTGTCATTTCCGTTTCAATAAAACCGGGTGCGATAGCGTTAATGCTGATATTTCGTGCTTGTAATAGCGGCGACATAGCTTGGACAAAACCAATCAGGCCAGCCTTGGATGTAGCATAGTTGGTTTGGCCAAAATTACCGGCAATGCCAGTAACCGAGGCAATGCAAATTATGCGTCCACCGGAAGGAATTAGATTTTGTTCTAACAGTAGTCGCGTAATATTTTCGCAGGCTTCTAAATTCACCGACAGGGTGGAATTCCACAAGGGCTTAGTCATTTTAGCAAGCGTTTTATCTCGCGTAATGCCAGCGTTATGCACCAGAATATCTAATTCACAGGAGAATTCTTGGAGTAAATCAGCAATTTGTTCTGCCGCGCGTGGATGAGCAACATCTAATAATAAAGGTTCACCTTGAATTTCTTCCGCTAATTCATTTAAGGCTTCTTCTGTATCGGGTAAATCCACGCAAATAACTTGTGCGCCTTCTCGTGCTAGAGTACGGGCAATCTCAGCGCCAATGCCGCGGGCAGCACCGGTCACTAATGCCCATTTATTACTGAGTGGTTTTTCCCAGGGTGAAGCGGTGGTGTGCGAAGCGGTAGAAATTCTGAGTGTTTGGCCGCTGATATAGGCAGATTTTGCGGAGAGGAAAAATTTTAGTGGCGTTTCTAACAAGCGAGTTTCTGCGCCCTGATCGAGATATATTAATTGCGCGGTAGCGCCTTTATAACCAATTTCTTTTGCTAGGCTACGAATAAATCCAGTTAATGCTGTTTGTGCGCTAGATTGCTCCGGGCTTTCGCAGGTTTCTGGTGTTTTTGCTAAAACAATAATGCGTGCATTAGCGGATAATTTTCTAATGAGCGGTTGGAAGAAATCATAAAGATATTGTAATTGCTGTACGGTTTGAATGCCGCTGGCATCAAATACCATGGCATGAAAAGCTAAATCATCTTGTTGATTCGATTGGCAGCCAATCAGTGAAACTTTATAACGCTTACTGGCTTTACGCACTTGCACTGCGCCAGCTATGTCACTCACGTTATAAACAGTCACTTCTGTTTGTCGAGAGAGCGCATGGAAGAGTGCAGGCAGTAATTCCGAATGAGGCGCTGCACCTGCCAACAAATTACCTTGAAAAAATGCCATGCCAGATTCAAAACGTTTTAATCGTGGGGGAATAGGGGCATTAATGCGAGATAATAATTTATAGCCAATGCTGGATTGAGCGACGCGAGTATAGATATCCATTAAGCAATTCCTGGGCAAGGGCCTCTGATTAAATAACCGTCGCTATATTAGTGTAAGTTGAAGAGAAAAAAAATTATTTTAGGTGTTTTCTTCTAAAGATCGGAGAAAGTTGTGCAGAAAGCGAGCGGCTTCACCGCCAGTGAGGGCGCGATGATCAAAACTTAAAGAAATGGGCAGTATCGGATGAATTTTCATTGCGCCTTGGTGAGCGATTACTTGCTCACGAATTTTTCCAATACCAACAATAGCTACTTGTGGTGGTGTGACCATAGGTGTCGCAAAACGTCCGGCGAGGGTACCGAAATTAGACAGCGTAATAGTTGCACCCTGAGTATCTGCTAGGGCTAATTGATTGCGTGCAATATCTTGCTTAAGTCGATTCAGGATTTCACGTAATTGTTCTGGCGATTGCTCAGCAATATTATGCAATACGGGTACGTATAAACCTTTTTCAGTATCCACGGCCACGCCTAAATGAATTTCTTTTTGTGGGATAGATTGCATGGTTTTGTGATCATACCAAGCATTGATATAAGGCGTAGCTAAACAAGCTTGGCGTAAGGCGCAAATGATTTGAATAGTAATATCGGATTTTTTCGGCCAAGCGTAAATATCCGCTTCATCATGCAAAGTAACAAGAGCCACATTTTTATGTGCTGCATCCATCGCATGAGCCATAGCACGACGAATGCCTGATGCGCCTTCTTTCATTGGATTGTTATTTTTTATCGGCGCTGGAACAGAAGCAGGGCTACCAATAATAAATGAGTCTTCTATCACTGTATTGTTAGTTTGTTGAATGCTACCTACCACTGTGCCCGTATCTATTTTTATTGATTCGGCTTGATCAAATTCAATTAATACTGTACCCACAGGTACACAATCACCGGCTTGTACTAGGCATCGTTTCACTGTGCCTGTTAGGGGTGAAGGAATTTCAACAATGGCTTTAGCGGTTTCTACAGAAACCATGGGTTGATCGATTTTAATTATTTCACCTGGTGTCACATGCCATTCGACAAGCGTTGCTTCTTGGAGGCCTTCGCCTAAATCGGGGAGTTTGAAAAAAGACATAGATACTCCTTTTTAGGTAGGGGCACGGCATGCCGTGCCCCTACGATAATATGCTTCTCGTTCTTTAACTTGCGCTACACTGTTCGTGCCCCTACGGTAATATTTTTCTTACCGCCGCTAAAATATCTTCCACTGAAGGCAAATAAATATTTTCCTTCTGATAATAAGGCATAATGGTATCTGCGCCGGTAACGCGCTGAATCGGCGCTGATAAATAATCAAAACCTTGCTCCATTAATCGTGCGGAAATTTCTGCACCCCAACCACCACTGCGCGCTGCTTCATGAATAATGACGCAGCGATGAGTTTTTTTAATGGATGCGAGTAAGGTTTCTGTGTCTAAAGGTTTTAAGGTAGCCACATCAATCACTTCTGCTTCAATACCTTGTTGCGCTAATTGTTCTGCAGCAAGCATGGTTTCCTGCATCATCGAGCCCCAGCTAATTAACGTAATATCACTGCCTACACGAGAGGTTAAACAACGATCTAGGGGAATACGTTTACCGTCATCGAATAATCGATGTTTTACAGAGCGATAGAGACGATTCGGTTCAAGAAAAATCACTGGGTCAGGACAATCAATCGCACTTAATAATAAACCATAGGCGCGAGTGGGCGAGGAGGGCGTGACGACGCGCAAACCAGGAATATGACAAAATAAAGCTTCCATACTTTCTGAGTGATGTTCTGGTGCGTGAATGCCGCCACCATAAGGCGCCCGTAAAACTAACGGACAAGTTAAGCGGCCGCGAGTGCGATGACGCATCCGTGAAGCATGATCAATAATTTGTTCTAAGGCAGAAAAAATAAAACCCATAAATTGAATTTCTGCCACAGGCCGCAAACCTTGCATTGCCATACCCACGCTCATGCCAGCAATTAAATTTTCTGCCAAAGGTGTATCGATCACTCGCCGAGAGCCAAATACTTCACGCAAATGCACCGTGGCACGAAACACGCCGCCATTGGCTCCCACATCTTCGCCGAGTACCACGACATCTGGGTTATGCTCTAATGCATGAGCGAGCGCTAAATTAATGGCTTCGACTAAAGTAATTTCGTGGGTTTTTTCCATGAGGCATATTCCTTTAATTTTTTGTTAGTTGATCAGCAGCTTTTAAACAAAAGGCTTGTTTTTGTGCAATGAGTTCTGCGGGAAGTTCTGCATATAAATAATCAAAAAAATCTTCTGCTGCTTGTGGCGGCATCGCTAAATAGTTATTAACCGCTGTTTGAATTTTTTCTTCACAGGCTTGTTGCCAATTTTTTTCTTGTTCGTCATCCCACGCTTGAAATTTACGTAAATAATGATTCAAGCGTCGAAGAGGTTCTTCTTGCCAAGCTTTTTCTACTTCTGCTTTTTCGCGATAACGTGAGGCATCGTCGGCGGTGGTGTGATCACCTAAACGATAAGTGACTGCTTCAATGAGTGTGGCACCTTTGTGGGCGCGGGCTTGATCGATTGCGGTAGTTAATACTTCATGCAATGCGATTATATCGTTTCCATCTACTCGTATACCGCTAATGCCCGCAGCCAAAGCTTTTTGCGCAAGTGTTGTTGTGGCAGATTGCATGCGACGAGGCGTAGAAATGGCCCACTGATTATTATTAATAACGACTACTAGAGGTAAATTCCACACGCCTGCGACATTTAATGCTTCATAAAAATCTCCACGGGAAGTGGCGCCATCACCGCAAGTGACCAGAGCAATATGATCTTGTTTGCGGATTTTAAATGCTGTCGCAATGCCTGCGGCGTGTGTTAATTGTGTAGCAATCGGCACGCACCAAGGTAAATCTTGAGGATTATTTTGAAAATGATTGCCGCGTTCATCGCCACCCCAATAAGCAATAATTTCTTCCATTTGCACGCCGCGCAATAATTGGGTGGCGGTATCGCGATAATAAGGCACAAATACATCTTCAGCTTGCAATAGACTACCAATCACACAACCAATCGCTTCTTGGCCTAAACAAGAAGGATAGGTGCCGATATTACCGGTGCGTTGCAGCGCAATCATTTTTTTATCGAATAATCGAGAGAGCTGAATATTTTTATAATAGTGTTTGAGCTGATCAAAATCTTGCGCACATTTTGGCGATGAATCAGCTAATTGGCCGTCGGCTGTTAGATAAGAAATAAGAGGAATATGAACAGCAGGCGTTATTGTCATTGCCAATCCTCTTGAGAACACTTATTGATAATTTAAGTGTATCTCAAGATTGGGATTTGGCTTGATTAAATAACTTCCACCGCAACCGCCGTCGCTTCACCGCCACCAATACACAATGCGGCTATGCCACGTTGTTTGTTATTGCGTTTGAGGGCATGAATTAAGGTTAAAATAATTCGCGCACCTGTAGCACCAATCGGATGACCTAAAGCACAAGCACCGCCGTGAATATTGACTTTTTCATGGGGAATATTCAGTTCTAACATCGGCATTAAAGTGACCATGGCAAAAGCTTCATTAATCTCCCATAAGTCCACTTGATCAATTGACCATTCCACCTTATCCAGTAAAGTTTGAATGGCACCGATGGGTGCAGTGGTAAATTGCGAAGGATGTTGTGACTGAGTGCTGTGACCTAAAATACGTGCCAATGGTTGCAAGCCTTTTTGCACAGCTAAAGATTCTGGCATTAATAATAAAGCCGCAGCGCCATCAGAAATTGAACTGGAATTTGCTGCGGTAATCGTGCCTTCTTTTGAAAATGCCGGCTTTAGCTGGGGAATTTTTTCGAAATTAGCTTTAGTCGGTTGTTCATCAATAGCAACTTCAATGGAGCCTTTTGCGGTTTGAATTGTGATAGGTGCAATTTCTGTGGCAAAAGCGCCATTGCTCGTGGCTTCTTGCGCGCGCATCAGTGAGGCAATCGCAAAGTCATCCATTTGTTTTCGCGTTAACCCTTTTTTATCTGCCGTATCTTGAGCGAAAGAGCCCATTAAACGACCGGTTTCCGCATCTTCTAAACCATCGCAAAACATATGATCGAGTACAGCGCCATGGCCCATGCGCAAACCAGCGCGCACTTTCGGTAATACATAAGGCGCGTTGGTCATGCTTTCCATACCGCCAGCAATCACCACTTGGCGACTGCCTGCGCGAATTTGATCGTAAGCAAACATAGTAGCTTTCATGCCGGAGCCGCAGAGTTTATTCACTGTGGTGCAGCCGGCAGAATCAGGCAAGCCTGCTTTTAATGCGGCTTGACGAGCAGGGCCTTGTTTAAGGCCTGCGCTTAATACGCAACCCATAATGACTTCTTCTATTTCTGCTGGCGCAACGCCGGCACGCTTTAGTGTTTCGGCAATCACGTGAGCGCCGAGTTCTGGTGCGGTAAAAGTGGAGAGCGAACCTTGAAAACCGCCGATGGGCGTGCGAGCGCCATTAACAATAACAATAGAAGACTGCGACATAATAATTGTCCTGTAGGATGAAAAAACAGCAAGATAAAAAGAGCGAGGATTGTAATGGATTTTTGGCTAAGCTTCATTATAGAATCACCGCCCGCTTTGTTCATGCGCCAGTGGCGGAATTGGTAGACGCGCTGGATTTAGGTTCCAGTACCGCAAGGTGTGGGGGTTCAATTCCCTCCTGGCGCACCATATTTCCTGCTCCATTAGGCTCGCAGCTTTGTTGCCATCGCTCCTCACCTCAGTCATGTATCAGTGCATACATTCCTGGGGCTTCGGTCGCTCGGCGCCTCGCTGCAAACCTAATGGCTTGGAAATATCGTTTATGCGAAATATGCCGCATCAGAAGAGGGAACCTCTTATGTCTAATGAAATTAAACATTCAAGATATGAATATCTCTCTGCCGAAGAGCAGCAGGCACTGAAAATGCCCTCCGATATAAAAGGCTTTTGGGGTTTTATCTGGAGCTGGAGCATTATTGTTGGCTGTTTTGCTTTAGTGGCTATTTGGCCAAATCCTATCTCAATAATAATTGCCTTAGCTTTTTTGGGCGGTCGTCAATTAGCGCTGGGTATTTTATTACACGACTGCTCTCATCGTTCCTGGTTTAAAACACAAAAACTCAATGATTTTTTGGGCCATTGGTTTGCTGGCGTGCCGATGTTAGTGCCGCTCCCTTTTTATCGCGATTATCATTTTATTCACCACACCAAAACCGGCACCGAAAAAGATCCCGATGTAGGTAATATTCGCAGCTATCCTGTGTCAAAAGCCAGTATGCGACGCAAAATGATTCGCGATTTTACTGGATTAACGGGCATTAAAAATATGTTTGCTTTACTGGTTTACGTGAATACGGGCTTGCCTGGCAATGCAGTTTCCATGGGCACTCATAAGCAAAAAGTCAGCTGGCAAACCGTGATGAAAACAACGGCGAGAAATTACAGCCATA
>CAXNEI010000053.1:0-7114 GCA_964201195.1 Gammaproteobacteria bacterium | reverse complement strand
CCGTAACCAAATTGCTGACGATATTATTCAGGCGATGCGTGTAGCAGGATATAACATTCGAGAAAGTGATCCTTTTGATGCTGAAACTTCACTAATTTTCTCACCCAGAGAGCAATCGCCCTATGTTAATCGCATTCGACTCATGTGGCAGAAAATGAGAGAGGACGTGATAAAACTATTTCCAGCAGCGCCCAGCACACCAATAAATATGAAGTTATATCTTAAGCAGGTTGAAGATGCTTATGTCACCGATGCCTATCATTCCTTATCTATCGAGGGCTATCGCGTTAGTCCAGAATTAATTCAGCGAGTGCGCGAAGGCAATTGGAATCCATCACAAAATGAGCAAGATAAAGAAAATCTTAATGCACTGGCTGCGCGTGGATATTGGCAAGCTTATAATGCTGTGCGAGAAAGTATCAAACGCATATTAAAAAAAGAAAATCCAGGTCAGGTGATCGATAGCGATCATCGAGTATGGTATCGAGAAATGTTTGCTCCTGGCGTAGCTGCTGGTATTCATCAGCCCGCTGATTTAGCTGGTTATCGGAACGGCCCGGTATTTATTCGGCACTCCATGCATGTTCCTCCAAGCCGTGAAGCAGTGCGTGATGCTATGCCCGCATTTTTTGAATTACTCAATAATGAAGAAAATGCAGCAGTGAGAGTGGTATTGGGGAATTTTATCTTTGTGTATATTCATCCTTACATAGATGGTAATGGACGTATAGGACGATTTTTAATGAATACCATGCTTGCTAGTGGTGGATATCCATGGACAATTATTCCTCTAGAAAAGCGTAATCAATATATGGCAGCACTAGAAGAAGCGAGTGTTCGTCAAAATATCGCACCCTTCACAAAATTTTTGGCGATACTTGTTCGCGCTGAAAGTTCTGGCGTGTCTGCGCCTAAATAAATCTCCAAAGCTATGTTCGATAGCGCACAGTCTATAAAAATAATTAAGCGTATAACCGATAATGTTCGAATTTTCACTTTCTAGTGGACTCAGCTTATTGAAAACTTTTTTTTACGCTATTACCGCTTATTTTAGTGGCTGGCGAGGTAAGCGTTTTAGCCAAAATATAACAGACGATCAATTACCTTTACGCACAGAGTTATTTACCGCAGATCAGATGGATCAACACGGCGAGATACTGGCTTGTCTACATGCCGTCAGTCTTTTTGCTATGCCGGATCGATTGTTAGGTCGGTTAGATGAGAATGAGCGGCTGCTATTAAGCACCTGCAATTTACTGACAACAGCCGTGAAAACAAAACTTCGCATTGCACCTGCAGGGGAATGGTTACTCGACAATTTCTATTTAATCAAAGAACAAATTCGTATTGCCAGGGCACATTTACCAAAAGGCTATAGTCGAGAATTACCTTGTTTATCTCAAGGTGCTTCGATTGGATTACCGCGCGTCTATGATCTTGCTTTAGAAATTATTTCGCACGGCGATGGTCGTGTTGATGCAGAAACGCTTAGTCGTTTTGTTGCAACCTATCAAACAGTAACACCACTTACGCTGGGCGAATTATGGGCTATTCCCATTATGTTGCGTTTGGCGTTAATCGAAAACTTACGCCGCGTCGGTTCTCGCATTTCCGCTGCCAGAATACATTGGAATCAGGCGCAAGAGTGGGCGAATAAGCTGATAGAAACCGCTGAAAATGATCCAAAAAATTTGATTTTAGTGATCGCTGATATGGCGCGATCTCATCCGCCGATGGTCAGCCCCTTTATTGCCGAGTTGATGCGTCGTCTACAAGGGCATGGTACAGCGCTGGCTTTGCCGCTGACTTGGATTGAGCATCGGCTTGCGGAATCTAGCCTGACAATTGCTCAGATGGTATTGTCGGAAAATCAGCAACAGGCAGCAGATCAAGTTTCAATAAGTAATACCATTGGCAGTCTGCGTTTTTTAGGCGCAACGGATTGGCGTATATTTGTCGAAGCCAGCAGTATTGTTGAAAATATTTTGCGTGAAGACTGCAACGATGTTTATCGTCAGATGGATTTTGCTACGCGAGATCGTTATCGACATGTTATTGCTAGATTAGCAAAACGAATAAATTTGCCTGAGCATGAAGTTGCGCGCTTCGCTATTAATCTTGCGCAGCAGAGTGCAGCTAACAAGGGTGCGAATGATTATACCGCACACGTAGGTTTTTATTTAATTGATGAAGGATTAACGAAACTAGAGCAACTTGTAAAAGTGCGTTTTTCTTTTTTTCAATTTATTCGAAAAATTATTCACCGCTGTTCACTGCCAATTTTTTTAAGCGCTATTGCACTGATGACAGCAGTCATTGCTATAGTTTTATTGGTGCAAGCCCATGATAATGGCATCAAGGGTTGGCCCTTTATATTGCTTGGATTTGCCTCGTTATTGGGCGCAAGTCAATTGGCGTCAACCTTGGTGAATTGGTTAGCGACTTTATTGGTGAGGCCACAGTTATTGCCTAAGATGTCGTTTGCTCGGGGGATACCAGAAGAATTACGCACACTCGTTGTTATTCCTACCATGCTGAGCGACGTGCAGAATATCGAAGAATTATTAGAGGGGCTTGAGGTTAGATTTTTAGGCAATCAGGATAATTATTTGTATTTTGGTTTGCTAACGGATTTTTGTGATGCGCGAGAAGAAACTCTCATTGAGGACGAATCACTGTTGTTGCAAGCTCGCCAGGGTATCGAGCAGCTGAATAAAAAATATAGCCTTGAGAGGGGCGGAAAATTTTTCTTATTGCATCGTCCACGCTGTTGGAATTCAGCAGAGCGGATTTGGATGGGCTATGAGCGTAAACGCGGTAAGCTGGCTGATTTAAATGCAGCGCTGCGAGGCAATGGCTGGAAATCATTTTCTCTGGTAATTGGCGATATAGCCGCTTTGGACAAAGTAAAATATATTATCACTTTGGATACGGATACTCAGTTGCCGCGAGATTCAGCGCGACAATTAGTCGGTGCTATGGCGCATCCACTTAATCGTCCTCGTTTTGATAAAAACAAACAAAATATTTGTGGCGGCTATGGCATTTTGCAGCCACGCATGGCGGCGAGTTTATCCGAGGCCAATCGATCTCGATATATGCAATTGTGCAATAGTGAGCCTGGCATTGATCCTTATACCCGCTCAGTTTCCGATGTTTATCAAGATTTATTTGGTGAAGGTTCATTTATTGGTAAAGGGATTTACGATATTGATGCATTTGAATATGCACTTAAGGGGCGCTTGCCGGAGAATTTAATTCTCAGTCATGATTTATTGGAAGGTTGTTATGTACGCTCTGGTTTGCTCACGGATGTGCATTTATATGAAGAGTATCCTGCTCGTTATTTAATGGATGTTAGCCGACAAACCCGTTGGATTCGTGGTGACTGGCAAATTATTCAATGGTTATTGCCATGGGTTCCTGGTCCGAGCGGACGCAGTTTACCCAATCCCTTATCTGCATTATCACGCTGGAAAATTCTCGATAATTTACGTCGTAGTTTGACCTCTACTGCTTTGACCTTACTCTTATTATTGGGTTGGTTGGTGTTGCCAAAACCAGAGCGTTGGACTTTGGCCGTATTGGGCATCATTTTAATTTCACCTTTTCTATTATGCGTGGTAGATGCTTTATGTAAATCGAAGGAAGCGCGTTGGCGTCGGCATTTAGCGGTAGTATTTTATTCTGCACAACGAAGTTTTACGCTGGCTGGATTTAGAATTGCCTGCCTTCCTTATGAAGCGCTATTTAGTCTTAAAGCTATTTTACTCACCCTTGGTCGCATGTTGTTTACCCGACGATGGTTATTGGAATGGAGTAGCGCATACAGTCAGCAAAATAAAAAAACAGCTACTGATATTTTTGCCTTGTATCGTTTCATGTGGTTTTCGCCTTTTATTGCTGGCATCAGCGCAATGGGGCTTATTGTTTGGCGGCCGGAGGCTTTGATTCTTGCTGCGCCCATTTTAATGCTTTGGTTTACCGCACCGGGTATTGCTTGGTGGTTGAGTCGCCCGCTGATTCGTCGCGAAGCACAATTAACCGAGACTCAAACACTTTTCCTGCGCAAAATTTCCCGCAAAACCTGGGCTTTTTTCGAACGCTTTGTCACTGCTGAAGATCACTGGTTGGTACCGGATAATTTTCAGCAAAATCCTGATCCAGTAATTGCGCATCGTACCTCGCCGACTAATTTAGGTTTGGCGCTATTAGCCAATTTATCCGCTTATGATTTTGGTTATATTTCAGTTGGGGTATTAATAAAATGCACAAAAAATACTTTCGACAGCATGGCAAAATTGGAGCGTCACGAGGGGCATTTTTATAATTGGTATGACACGCAATCTCTGCAGCCATTGCCGCCGCGTTATATTTCATCGGTAGATAGCGGAAATCTCGCCGCTCATTTGCTAACGCTTCGTGTCGGTCTCGAGGATTTGTCGAGTCAGCCTATTATTAGCGCTCGTCTATTGGATGGGTTAGTCGATACGCTGAGTATTATTGAAGAATGTACACTTGCCTCTGTTGCGCAATCAATAGCGCGATTAAAAATGTTGGTAGATGCGAGTTGTGTTTTCCGTCCGGTAACCTTTCCTACAATTTTACATTGCTTAGAATCTATTGCGCATTGCGCAGAAAATTTGAGTACTGATCTTAATGCGACGACTGAAATTGAAATGCAGGAGTGGGCTAATGCGCTTATTCAGCAATGCCAGGATTCACTGGAAGAATTAAAATTTCTTGTTCCTTGGCTTTTTATCTCTGCTAAACCTAAGCAAATAAAAAAAATGGTGGAAACTCGCTCTATTACTAGCCTGCGTGATTTAGCTGATCTTTCCGTTAAATTATTACCGGGAATTGATGAGCAACTACTGGAAACCTTGACCACTGAAGAATTGAATTGGCTCACGGAATTCCGTGAATTAATTATTTTATCCAGCGCGCGGGCGGTGGCAAGAATGGATCAGATTAATGATTTAATTCAGCAAGCCAATTCTTTTGCAACCATGGAGTATGGATTTTTATACGATAAGGATCGTCACTTGCTTGCGATTGGTTATAACCTAGATGCCTTTCGCCGCGACAATAGTTTTTACGATTTATTGGCTTCAGAAGCGAGATTATGTAATTTTGTTGCGATTGCTCAAGGGCAATTACCGCAAGAAAGTTGGTTTGCGCTTGGGCGTCTATTAACGAGTGCGAGCGGCGAGCCAGTTTTAGTTTCCTGGAGCGGCTCAATGTTTGAATACTTGATGCCGTTGCTGATAATGCCAAGTTATGAAGGATCCTTGCTAGATCAAACTTGTCGAGCGGCAATAGCGCAACAAATAGCTTATGGTGCTCAATACGCTTTGCCCTGGGGTATATCTGAATCTGGCTATAACCGAGTAGATGCCAATCTTAATTATCAATATCATGCGTTTGGTGTACCTGGTTTGGGATTACAACCTGGATTGGCCGAGGATTTTGTTGTTGCGCCTTATGCTTGTATTTTAGCTTTAATGCTGGAGCCTGAAGCAGCCTGCGCAAATCTGCAACGACTGGCAGCCAGTGGTCTTGAGGGAAAATTTGGTTTTTATGAAGCCATCGATTATACCCCTTCGCGTTTAGTTCGTGGTCATAGCGTTATTGTGCGTTCTTTTATGGCGCATCACCAAGGAATGAGTTTATTAGCTTTGGCTGCTTGTCTGCTGAATCGACCGATGCAAAAACGATTTGAATCAGAGCCTTTATTTCAAGCCACTTTATTACTGCTGCAAGAACGCACGATAAAAAAAACCGCCATCTATAATCCTATTATTGAACAAGCAGAAGAAAGAGTTTCCTCTCCTATTGCAGAAATATTAACGCAATTACCCATGGGGCCAAATAGCCTAATACCAGAAGTGCAATTGCTATCGAATGGTCGCTATCAGGTAATGATCACCAATGCAGGAGGTGGTTATAGTCAATGGCATCATCTTGCGCTTACTCGTTGGCGTGAAGACAGCACCTGCGATAATTGGGGTAGCTTTATTTATTTGCGTGACAGAATAACCGGTAAATATTGGTCAGCTGCCCATCAGCCGACGCTTAAATCGGCGGATAGTTATGAAGCTATTTTTTCTGAAGGGCGCGCTGAATTTCGTCGTCGCGATCAGGATATCGAAACCTATTCCGAAATTGTGGTATCACCAGAAGATGATATTGAATTACGTCGAGTGCGTCTTACTAATCGTTCACTGCATCAGCGAACAATTGAAATCACTAGCTATGCAGAAGTGGTTATTGCTTTGCCTGCAGCAGATATTATGCAGCCGTCTTTTGGTAATTTATTTGTGCAAACAGAAATTATTCCTAGTCGGCGAGCGATTTTATGTACTCGTCGACCACGCTCCCTCGATGAAAAAACACCTTGGATGTTTCATTTGTTGGCAACCAATGGCAGCCCTGTTGATGCAGTGTCTTTTGAAACCAATCGCATGCGTTTTATTGGTCGCGGACACACGCTTGCTGCACCGCAAGCCATGCTTGATGCTGAAAATTTATCTGGCAGTGAAGGTTCGGTATTAGATCCCATCGTTGCTATTCGTTGTTTGGTCACCTTGGCGCCTGAGCAATCCATCACAGTGGATTTAGTTTCTGGTATTGCGGAAAGTCGCGAGGCTTGTTTGGCGTTAGTAGAAAAATATCAGGATCGACATCTTGCTGATCGAGTATTTGATCTTGCGTGGACCCACAGCTGCATTATTCTGCGGCAGATTAATGCCAGTGAATTCGATGCTCAATTATATCGACATCTTGCCAGTTCCGTTATTTATCCCAATGCTGCACTGCGCGCTGACGCCAGCCTATTAATTCAAAATCAACGGGGACAATCTGGCCTATGGGGTTTTGCTATTTCCGGTGATTTGCCCATTGTGCTACTCAAAATTACTGATGTAGCGCACATAGATCTTGCGCGTCAATTAATTCAGTGTCATGCCTATTGGCGCCTCAAAGGTTTAGCGGCGGATTTGGTTATTTGGAATGAAGACCATGTGAGTTATCGGCAGCAGCTACAAGATCAAATTCTTGGGCTGATTGTCACCGGCACCGAAGCTTGCTCAGTGGATCGTCCGGGCGGTATTTT
>CAXNEI010000052.1:0-7147 GCA_964201195.1 Gammaproteobacteria bacterium | reverse complement strand
TGCGGAACAAATCGCTAGCGTGACGCATATTGTGGCGGAGCATCAACTCAATATTGAACAAATTAATCGGCTGTCGCGAGCAGCAACTCAATTGTCAGATAATTCCAAAGCGTGCGTAGAATTTGTTGTTCGTGGTGAGCCACGGGATTTAGCTAGCATGCGCGCAGAATTTTTAGCGGTGGCACAAGCTTTGGGTGTGGATATCGCTTTTCAAAAAGATAATGCTTATCGACGTCATCGACGGTTGGTGGTGTTTGATATGGATTCCACTTTAATTGAAAGTGAAGTGATTGATGAATTAGCGAAAGCCGCTGGCGTTGGCGCACAAGTAGCGGAAGTCACTGAGCGCGCTATGCAAGGCGAATTAGATTTCAAAACCAGTTTTCGTCAGCGGGTGGCTTTATTAAAAGGTTTGGATAGTGCTGTATTAAATCAGATTGCTGAATCTTTACCGCTCACCGAAGGCGCTGAACGTTTAATTAAAACATTAAAAGCTTTGGGATATAAAACTGCAATTATTTCTGGCGGCTTCACTTATTTTGGCCGTATTTTGCAACAGCAATTAGGCATCGATTATATGTTTGCCAATGAATTGCTGTTAGATGAACAAGGCATTGTCACCGGACAAGTGCAAGAGCCCATTGTCGATGGTCAGCGCAAAGCGGAATTGCTACAAGAGATTGCACAGCGCGAAGGATTGAATTTAGAGCAAGTGATTGCAGTCGGTGATGGTGCTAATGATTTACCTATGTTGGGTTTAGCCGGATTAGGTATTGCCTTTCGTGCAAAACCTTTAGTGAAGCAAACTGCTGATCATGCGATTTCTACTTTAGGGTTAGATGGTATTTTATATTTGTTGGGTGTGCGAGACAGTGATCAGGTGGATTTGTTGGTGTGAGCTTATAATTTAAATTCATGCCCTAAATAAACTTCTTTCACTAATTCATTATTGAGAATGGTTGTTGAATCACCGGAGGCAATAATTTCCCCTTGATTGACTATGTAGGCTTTCTGGCAAATATCCAACGTTTCACGTACGTTGTGGTCGGTAATTAATATACCGATGCCGCGATCTTTTAATTGATGAATAATGGCTTTGATGTCGTGAACAGAAATAGGATCAACGCCGGCAAAGGGTTCATCTAATAAAATAAATTGCGGATCAGTTGCCAGGGCTCTGGCAATTTCTACTCGTCGGCGTTCACCACCAGACAGTGCCATGCCGAGAGAATCACGAATCGGTCCAATGTGAAATTCTGTTAATAAACTGTCTAATTTTTCTTGTCGTTGTTTTTTATTTAAGGTAGGTCGAGTTTCTAAAATAGCGAGAATATTTTCAGCCACGGTTAAGCGACGAAAAATCGACATTTCTTGGGGTAAATAACCAATGCCTTGCTGCGCGCGACCATGCATGGGTAAATTCGTAATATCGCGATCATCAATTAAAATACGGCCTTTATCTTGCGGAATTAATCCAACAATCATATAGAAGCAAGTCGTTTTTCCTGCGCCATTGGGGCCTAACAAACCGACGATTTGGCCGCTTTCAATAGAAAGAGAAACATCTTTTACCACAGCCCGTTGTTTATAATTTTTTGCTAAATGTTGTGCTTGTAAGAGGCTAGGCATTAGGGTTTTGCCTTGTTCTGCGGCGTGGTTTTTTGTTGTGTAGTTTTTGCTTGGCTGGGTGGCGGAGGAGGGATAATCATTTTTACGCGACCGGCAGATTTATTTTTCCCTTCAGCAGTACCGCTGGCAGATAGGATACGTTGTTTTAAATCATAAGTAATATGATCGCCTTGAAATAGGCTGTCGCCTTGACGCAATTGCGCTTGAGTAACTAGCTCAATTTTTTGTTCATGGGGATAGTAAATGACTTTTGTTGCCGTGGCTTTGACTTGCGGTTTGTCTGGGGTGAGTTGTTGTGAGTAACTTGCTGGGCTGCCAGTGGCGGTGAGCGAAGCAACGCCAGCGCTGTTATTTTGAATCAGCAGGGTGTCGGAAGTTAGCGTGAGGCTGCCTTGCGTTAATTCCACATGACCTTGATAAATAGCTTGGTTATTAGTGGCATTAAAGGTTGCTGAATCCGCTTGAATGGTAATGGATTGCTGTTGATCGGCATCCAATGCATAGCTGGTGATGGGTAGCATAAAAAATAAAATCAGTAAAAACTTAGCGAGGGACATAGTGACCTCGAACCTGAGCTAACAAGTCAATTTGATGGGTGGTTAAATTACTGCGCATGCCTTGAGCTTCCAGTTGTCCGAGTGCGTGTTGAATGCGAACGGGTTGATTAGTTTCCACGAGAGCATTATCTAAATCAATAGATAAATGCTCGGTGGTGAGTTGCCAATTTTGTGCGGTGCTTGTCTGCGGTTGGTGCAGATGCACTTGGTGATTTAACAGGGCTTTATGGGTGAGATCATTTACTTCACCGGTTAATGCAGTAATTTGCCAAACCGATTGCTCGGCATCCCTGAATTCTAGCTGAGGAAATTTAAGATGCGAGACGCCGTTAGGATAATGCTCTAATGCTTTGGCGCGTAGCGTATATTTGAGTTGGCCGTGCTCATTAAATTGCTGGCTGACAAGGTGGGTGATGACAAAATCAGGAGCTGTATTTTCTGCGCTAGGTTTGTCGAGTGAAGGCAGACCATGGCCGCTGATCCACATCCAAGCGATCACAGCGATAGTTAGAATAAGACTGAGTGCGCTGAGCATTCGATTGAGATTCATAAATGGTAGGCTAATAATTGCGCCGCTAGTTTTCCTTGCCGTTCTAATAAGCCTTCACAAATTTCTCGTACAGCGCCTCGACCGCCGCTGCGCTCGGTTTGCCACTGCGCATGTTGTTTGATCAGTGGATGAGCGTTCGCTACTGCGATACCTAATCCGCACCATTGAATAGCGGATAAATCCGGTAAATCATCGCCCGCATAAGCAACTTGTTCAGCGGTAAGATGGAGGGGTGCAATAAATTCCTGCAAGGCTGTAAGCTTGTCATCGCGACCTTGGATCACAGAAGTAATGCCTAATTCTTTTGCTCGTTGACTCACCATTGGAGAATTACGTCCGGTAATAATCACGCACTCAATGCCGCCTTTATGCAGTAATTTAATGCCGAGACCGTCTTGGCAGTCAAAGACTTTTAGTTGTTCACCTTCGGCGGAGTAATAGAGGCGTCCATCAGTAAATACGCCATCGACATCCAGGGCTAATAAGCGAATGGGTTGAGTTAAGGCGGTAAGTTTTGACATGGTTTGTTGTGACATGAGTTAGAGTAAACCTGCGCGTAATAAATCCTGAGTATTTAATGCGCCCACCGGATGTTGGTTGTTATCTACTACTATAAGACCGTTAATTTTGTAGGTTTCCATAATTTTTAAGGCTTCTACCGCTAAGCAGTGTGCTTGAATGGTTTTGCATTGTGTCGACATCATGGATTCGATGCGTGCTTCGTTAATATTCACTTGTTGGGTCAGTGTTCGTCTAACGTCGCCATCGGTATAGACGCCGCAGAGTTTTCCTTGCGCATCTGTCACCGCTGTCATGCCGAGTTTTTTCTCAGTCATCTCAATGAGTGCTGCACTGATCAGCGTGCCCATGGGCACCGAAGGAATGCGATCGCCAGCATGCATAATATCTTCGACTTTCAGTAATAGCTTGCGACCCAAATCGCCGGCGGGATGAGAAAAAGCAAAATCCTCTGCAGTAAAACCACGATGTTCTAATAATGCTACAGCCAGCGCATCACCCAATGCCAAAGTCACTGTGGTGCTGGCTGTAGGTGCTAAACCCAGCGGGCAAGCTTCTTCCGTAACGCTGATATCTAAATTCACATCAGCTAATTGCGCGAGTGTGGAAGTGCTTTGTCCCGTCATGCTAATAAGAGGAATCGCCATTCTTTTAATCAGGGGGATAATAGTAAGAATTTCTGTGGTTTTGCCCGAATTAGAAATCGCTAACACTACGTCTTGTTTGGTGATCATGCCCATGTCGCCATGGCTGGCTTCGCCGGGATGAACAAAAAAAGCCGGCGCTCCAGTAGAGGCGAGAGTAGCCGCAATTTTTCGGCCTACGTGCCCGGACTTACCCATTCCAGTGACAATAATGCGTCCTTGGCAAGCATGAAGTAATTCACAGGCGCTAATAAAATTTTGTTCAAGGCGTGCTTGCAGTTGTTGCAGCGCCTTAATTTCGATCGCTAGAACCCGGTCGGCGGATTGCAGCCAAGAAGGTTTTAATGTTGTCATTTAGAGGGGCCATTAATCAGAATGCTTGAAAATGCGAATCTATAAACTTAACTCCCCCTGCCCCCTCTTTAAAAAAGAGGGGGTTCTCCCTTTAAATAAAAGGGCTTTCGTTCTTTCTCCCCCTCTTCAGATGAAGAGGGGTTGGGGGGAGTTTGATAAAGATTAACAATTAATCAAAAACTGGCTCAAAGAATAAATCTTCAGCAGTTTCATCCACTTCTATGGCGGGAATTGTTGCTTTATTCGCAGCAAATCCTTGGTTGCTACCAAATAAATCACCCACAGTTGCTACCGCGTTAGTTTTTTTCGCTTTGCCAGTCACTTTGGCTTTCGCTTTTTTTGCCACAGGTTTGGCTGCAGTCACGGTGGCTTTTTTCTCTGCTTTAGCTTTTGGCTTTTTGGTTTTTTTCGCAGTAGTTTTTGCCGGCGCCTTTTCAACTTTAGCCGCTACAGGTTTTGCTTTTGCTTCTTTGGTCAGTTGCTGTTGCACCGCAACCTGCGCTTTCTCAACGGCCTTAATTAAAGTGGCTTGTGCCTGTGCTTGCTGGTATGCAGCAACTGTTTTGACGAGTTGTTTAGCAGCTTGAGCAGCATCTGTTTTCACTGTATTTAGCGTTTTTTTCGCTTTATTCAAGCGATTACGTGCAGCAACAGTCTTTGCCGTAGCTTTCAGTTTATTCACTAAAGCTAGTGTTTCTTTCTCTTTCTGCAGAGTGTCTTTAGCTCGTTGCTTCGCTGTAGCTACAGCTGTTTTAGTGTCATCAGCCAGTTTTTTGGCAGTCTGCTGAATTTGTTTTTTCAGTCGTGCTACCTGGGTTTGTAATTCTGCAACAGAAAAAGTTTTTGCAGTCGCTACTTTTTTAACAGATTTAGTAACAGACTTAGCGGAAGTTTTTTTCCTTTTAGCGGCCATGATAAAGCTCCTGAGAGTGAATGAAATAAAAAATGAAGATGGCCCTGAGGCGGTTTGATTATACGCTGCGTTATTTTAATATCTATACCCTCAGCAATAAAACGAAGAAGAGTAAAAATAATTTGCAGATTTTGTGTTTTCGATTCACACTCAAACATCATTTAATAGGTTGCTGTTTCATTTAAAGGAGAGATCATGAAGAAGCAGATTATGGTGGCAATGTTATGTTGCATGAGTGGGTGGAGTTGTGCGGCTGATAAAGATAAAGTGGAGTTTAAGACAGACACCGACAAAGCCAGTTATGCGGTGGGTTTAAAATATGGTGAAGGCATTAAGAAGGATTTAAGCGATTTAAGTTTGCCCTTATTTATTCGGGGAATGCAGGATGCCTATAATCGTAAAGAGCCTGCCTTGTCGACTGAAGAAGCGAATCAAGTATTGGCTGCCTATCAGCAGAAAAAAGTAGCTGAACTGCAACGGACACAGGATAAATTGGCCACGGAAAATAAAACCAAGGGCGAAAAATTCTTGGCAGCGAACAAGAAAAAGAAAGGGGTGATGATCACTGCCAGTGGGTTGCAGTATAAAGTGCTTAAACAAGGCACGGGAAAAATACCTACTGCCAATGACAAAGTGAAAGTGCATTATCACGGTACGCTGATTGATGGAACGGTATTTGATAGTTCGGTGGATCGCGGTGAGCCAGTGACCTTCCCAGTGAATGGCGTGATTCCTGGATGGACAGAAGCTTTGCAATTAATGAAAGTGGGTTCTAAATTTCAACTCGTGGTGCCTTCTAAATTAGCTTATAGCGAACGTGGTGCTGGCGGCGCTATTGGGCCGAATGCGGTGTTGGTATTTGAGGTGGAGTTGTTGGGGATTGAACAGTAATTAACGATTTTTTCTTTAACTCCCCTAGCCCCTCTTTAAAAAAGAGGGGGATTATTAAGATAGGGCCTTTTTCTTGTTCCCCCTCTTTGTGAAAGAGGGGGTTAGGGGGAGTTCTCTTCGGTGAATTATTTCTTCGTATTATGCGCCGTATGCATGGTTTGAATTAAATGATCTTCCACTTCAAAGCGTTCTTCCAGCGCTTCTGCTAAGCGCGACATGTCAGGCGCTAATACTTGTCGTAAGGTTTCATCATCTTGCTCTGTGCGATCATATTGATCATTAAAATCTACCGCTAAATCCGTAGAGCGTTGAATTTTTGGATAGCACTGCGCAAAAATAGCTGCGCCATCTTCGCCAAAAGTATCGGCTTCTTTCATTAAGCATTCATAAATTTCAAAATGGCCTGCCGAAACATAGTCGATTAATACTTGGCAGAAAGCTTGAAGTTTTACTTTGATGGGCACATGGGTGGGAGTAAATTCCCGCAAGCCATCGACTGCGCAGAGTAGTAAAATGAGTTCTTGACGTTCTTTTAACCAGCGATGAATCATCGTATCTAAAGAATCCCATACTTGGGTTTTATCAGGTTGGGCAGTGTCTAACATAAGCAGTGGCTCTTTTAGTTTTCTGGGATTGTTCGAGAGAACAACTCAAGTCTATACGTGCGGCAATTTTTTTCAACAGGTCCGAAAATGTTGGGCGAGATATTTTTCAAAGCTGAGTGTATCATTTTTTTCCAGCTGCGTTTGCTGCTGGTGTGATTGAGTTGCCAGTTGCGCAAATAAACGAACCTCTTCCTCGAGTGAAGGGGATCGATGAAAATGCGCTGCGGTCAAATTAGCACATTTCATGGCAAAATCGAAAAAACATTGATTCTCTTTTGTCAGTTGCTCAATGATGCGAGCAGAGGGTATCGCAGCAGGATTTTCCACTTTATTGCATTGAGTCTGAATAGCCTGCGAAAAAATGTTTACGTTTTGTGCGCTGTCCATTTGTTGGGCAAGCAATTGCATTTTTGTTAATAGTGCCGAAGCAGTTTCCGCTAAGCTTTGCATGCCGTGTTCTTGTTGCAGCGCTAAGTCTGGTTGTC
>CAXNEI010000051.1:0-7168 GCA_964201195.1 Gammaproteobacteria bacterium | reverse complement strand
TTGCGAGGAGTGAAACGACGAAGCAATCCAGGAAAATATAGCTTACCTGAGCTCGACGAAAAACTCTTTAAAAAAGAATCGCTTCCAGTGTGATCTGCATTTTTTGGTCTTGCGCGGGTTCGGATTGATTAAGGGTGGGTTGGTTCATGGGTTAATTTTTTGAAATATCCGAGAAGATAATAAACAGTCAGCATAACAACAATAAAAAACGCGTGGAGAGCAAATCCCAATATGGGTGCGCTGTAATGTCCGGAGAAATAAATCGTACTGCGATAATAGCTATGGCTGAAATTATGATTCTCATGAAATCTTTATGTCACGGTACCTGGGGAGTTACGACTATGATCTGCCCCCGTTTCAATGGACACCAAATTTTGTAAGATTAAACACATAAATGGAGCATTCACACAACCCACCGCACCTCAAAATGTTGTAACCCGCCTTGACGCTTAACGATATCCGTTATACTCTTCCTCTATGATTAGAAGCTTTCATTGTCGACATACTAAAACTCTTTTTGAAACAGGAAAATCAAGGAGATGGACTAACATTGCCGATATTGCTACCCGTAAATTGACTTACCTACAT
Organism: Gammaproteobacteria bacterium; assembly: GCA_964201195.1. Lineage (GTDB taxonomy): Bacteria > Pseudomonadota > Gammaproteobacteria > Pseudomonadales > JAHFSE01 > JAHFSE01. Next base: position 6,580 of record CAXNEI010000051.1, on the reverse strand, counting down.
GTGGCAGAAACGCTTCAAGAATTACGTTCGCCACCTGGAAATAGACTGGAATTGCTTTCTGGTAATCGAGCGGGACAACACAGCATTCGCATCAACGATCAATGGCGCCTTTGCTTTCGTTGGACAGATACAGGTGCAGAACAAGTTGAAATTGTGGATTATCACTAAGAGAGGTAGGTATGAAAAACAAAATGCGCCCTGTGCATCCAGGCGAATGTCTACGTGAAGATTATTTAATTCCCTTAGAGATGAGCGTCAATGCTTTAGCTAAAGCGTTAAAAGTGCCAACACCGAGAATTAATGATGTCGTGCTCGGACGTCGAGGAGTCACCGCAGATACTGCTATCCGACTGGCCAGATATTTCAACACCACGCCTCAGTTTTGGCTGAATTTGCAAGCTGAATATGATTTGCGTACGGCAGAAATTATGTCAGGAAAAAAGATAGCGGCTGAAATAAAACCGCTAACAAGAAAGGCTGCGTAAATAAAAATCCCCCGCTCTCAAAAAAACAAGAGCGGGGGATTTTCAAAGAACAAAAAAACAATTACTCAGCAGAGTCGGCGACAGAACCCGGAGGCACTTCTTTGACGCTGAGTTTGATGCGACCACGTTGATCCACTTCAAGTACTTTGACCAATACCGATTGACCTTCTTGCAAATAGTCACCAATATTTTCTACGCGTTCATCAGCAATTTGTGAAATATGCACAAGACCATCAACGCCCGGCATGAAATTCACGAAGGCACCGAAATCTAAAATTCTTACCACTGTACCTTGGTAAATTCTGTTGATTTCAGGTACTGCGGTGAGTTCTTGAATGCGTTGGAAAGCTGCTTCGCTGGCTGCTTTATTTTCACCGAAAATACGTACGGTACCGTCATCTTCGATATCAATGGTAGCTTTGGTGGTTTCACAAATATTGCGAATCGTCGCGCCGCCTTTACCAATCACATCGCGGATTTTGTCCGGATTAATTTTATGAGAAATAAATTGCGGTGCATTTTCACTGACTTGCCCACGTGATGCCTGAATCACTTTGTTCATTTCGCCTAAAATGTGCAGGCGACCTTCACGGGCTTGATTCAATGCAATTTCCATGATTTCTTCGGTGATGCCTTCGATTTTAATGTCCATTTGCAAGGCTGTTACACCGGTTGCCGTACCCGCTACTTTAAAATCCATATCACCTAAGTGATCTTCATCACCTAAAATATCAGTCAACACTGCGAAGCGTTCGCCTTCTTTCACTAAGCCCATAGCAATACCTGCTACCGGTGCTTTGATCGGTACGCCGGCATCCATTAATGCCAAACTTGAACCGCACACGCTGGCCATAGAAGAAGAACCGTTAGATTCGGTAATTTCTGAAACCACACGAATCACATAGGGAAAATCTTTTTCGCTAGGCAGCATGGCTTGTATACCGCGACGGGCTAAACGACCATGACCAATTTCACGACGTTTAGGTCCCATCGCATGTCCGGTTTCACCAACGCAGTAAGGAGGGAAATTATAATGCAGCATGAAATTATCGGTGCGCACACCTTCTAATGCATCAATTAATTGTCCATCACGATTGCTGCCTAAAGTGGCAACGACAATCGCTTGGGTTTCACCTCGAGTAAATAATGCAGAGCCGTGCGCTTTATTTAATAAGCCCACTTCAATGGCAATAGGTCGTACGGTTTTTTGATCGCGACCATCAATTCGTGGTGCGCCACTTAATACATTTTCACGTACGCAATCACTTTCTAATTCACCAAAAGCTGTTTTCACTTGATCTGCGGTATAAACTGCAGCTTCGCCTGTGCTCAGCGCAGCAATTGCAGCATTGCGTAATTCGCCCAATACTGTGTAACGCTCTAATTTATGGGTAATAAGATAGGCTTGTTGAATACCTGCGGCGTAATCTTTTCGCACAGCATCTAACAAGGCAGTATTTTTTTCTGCAGGCATCCAGTTCCATGAAGGGGTTGCCACTTCAGCAGCAAACGCTTTAATGGCTTCAACTACCACTTGCATTTCTTGATGACCAAATAATACCGCGCCTAACATTTCATCTTCAGTCAGTTCTTTGGCTTCGGATTCCACCATCAATACGGCAGCATCGGTTCCAGCAACCACTAAATCTAATTCAGAGGTTTTTAATTGCTCATAACCAGGATTTAATACATAACAGCTTTCTACATAACCGACGCGTGCTGCGCCGATTGGGCCATTGAAAGGCATGCCGGAAATAGCTAATGCCGCTGAAGCACCAATCATAGAAATAATATCAGGATCACTTTTTTTATCGGTAGATAATACCGTCACCATGATTTGCACTTCGTTGTTGAATGTCTCTGGAAACAACGGACGAATAGGGCGATCGATTAATCGACAAGTTAGAGTTTCTCTTTCTGAAGGACGACCTTCGCGTTTATTAAAACCACCGGGAATACGGCCGGCTGCATAGGTTTTTTCTTGGTAATTAACAGTGAGAGGGAAAAAGTCACGGCTGCTATCAGGATCATTTTTTCCGACTACGGCAACTAATACTTGCACATCGCCTAAGCTTGCCATAACGGATGCTGTAGCTTGACGGGCAATTTTTCCTGTTTCTAATACGCAGGTTTGGCCGCCGTATTGAAATGTTTTACGTACAATTTTCTTGAACATGAGAATCCTTGGGTTGTTTCTGTTGTTTCCCCTCTTTGAAATGAAGAGGGGAATTTAAAATTCGAACAATTATCGACGTAAGCCTAAACGCGCAATAAGTGCAGCATAGCGGCCGTTGTCTTTACGTTTTAAATAATCCAATAATTTACGGCGACGATTCACCATAAAAATTAAACCACGACGAGAGTGATTGTCGTGCTTGTTAGCAGCAAAGTGGCTTTGCAAGGTGTTGACGCGTTCAGTTAATAAAGCAACTTGAACTTCCGGTGAGCCGGTATCTGTTGGACTTTGTTGAAAGTCTTTTACTAATTGAGCGACCTTTTCTGTAGGTAATGGCATAAAAACTCCTAAGAATATGCGTGAATAAAAACTGCAGTGACCGTGCATATTAACAGTCATGTAGTATGAGAAACTTTTATTGGTTCACCACCAATCGTCTTGGCGCAACGCGTCCATCTTCTAATATTTCACCCACGCCGACAAAATTATCATCGCCTTGCATGAGTCTGACCCAACCTTCTACCGGCGCCTTCGGTACTAAGACCGGTTGCCCTTGTTGCAAGTAGTAATAGGTATTTTCTGTCAGCTGTACTTCTGGCCAATTGCTTACTGCGCTAGCCATGGGTAACAACAAATCATCCATCGCATCAAATTGATGATCATCCACCCATTGTTCTAGCTGGGGTAAATCCACTGCTTGAGTTTCATGGTATGGGCCCGCTTTCGTGCGATGTAAAAACACCACATGAGCGCCACAACCTAATACTTCGCCGATATCATCGATGAGCGTTCGCACATAGGTGCCTTTGCTACAGCGAATCTGCAATTGAAATCTGGGTAAAGCCAATTCAATTAACGCGTTGTTATACACCACAATGGGACGCGCTTCACGCTCTATTTCAATGCCCTGCCGTGCGAATTTATATAAGGGCTGACCTTGATGTTTCAACGCTGAAAACATCGATGGCACTTGTAGCAGTGGGCCTCTAAATTTTTCCAGTACTGCCTCAATATCGGCGGCAGTGAATGCAGGTACTGGGCGACGTTCAACCACTTCACCTTCTACATCGCTGGTGTTGGTGCGAATACCTAATTCAGCGGTGACTAAATACTCTTTGTCTGAATCTAATAAATACTGTGAGAACTTAGTGGCTTCACCAAAACAAATGGGTAAGACGCCGGTGGCTAAGGGATCTAAACTGCCGGTGTGGCCTGCTTTATTGGCGGCGTATAATCGCTTAACCCGTTGTAATGTGGTGTTGGAGGTTTCGCCGGGTGGTTTATTTACCACCAAAATGCCGTCTAGCATTCGTCCTCTATTTTGTTTCTTTGCCAAGCGGTGTCACCCCTACAGCTTGATCGATTAATTCGCTCATCTGATGACCTTTCACTAATACGTCATCAAAGCGAAAACGCAATTGTGGCACCCTCCGCAGTTGCAATTTTTTTGATAGCGCGCTGCGTAAAAAACCACTGGCGCTGCGCAAGGCATCTACAGAATCTTGGGCTTGTTCTTCGGTGTCTTTGCCCAACACAGAAAAATAGATATCCGCAAAAGAAAAATCTTTGCTGATGCGCACAGACGATAAGGTGACAAAACCCAATCGCGGATCGCGTAATTCCCTTTGCAATAAGATGCTTAACTCTTGTTGGAGTTGATCTGCTACACGCTGCATTCGGCTGGATTGATGAAGCACAATGAAAACCTCTATAGAGTGCGCGCAATCTCTTTCACGTTATAAGCTTCAATTTTGTCGCCTACTTTGACATCGTTGTAGCTGCGTACTGCTAAACCACACTCCATGCCGTTGCGTACTTCAGCTACGTCATCTTTAAATCGACGTAAGGATTCTAATTCGCCTTCAAAAATCACTACGTCTTTGCGCAATACACGAATACGTTTATTTCTAAATAAGGTTCCTTCCAACACCATACAACCGGCTGCTGCACCAAATTTGGAGGAGTGGAATACATCGCGCACTTCCGCCACACCCAGAATTTCTTCTTGGCGTTCTGGTTTTAATAAACCGGATAATGCCGCTTTCATATCTTCGATGATGTTGTAAATAACGCTGTAGTAGCGAATTTCGATGCCGCCTTCTTGGGCAATTTTCCGTGCGGTATTATCAGCGCGGACATTGAAGCCAATTAATACAGCGCCAGAGGTCAGCGCTAAATTCGCATCGGTTTCACTGATTCCACCTACGCCACTGCCCACAACACTGAGGCGTACTTCGTCATTGCCTAAGCTGGCTAATGCGCCATTCAATGCTTCAAGTGAGCCACGCACATCAGTTTTCAGCACAATATTAATTTTGGCTTTTTGATCGGCTTTTAAATTGTCGAATGCACTTTCTAAGCTGCCTTTTTGTTGCCGCGCCATCTTCTCGCTACGTTCTTTTTCGTTGCGGAATTCGGATACTTCGCGAGCAGTGCGTTCATCGGGCACGACTAAAAAGACATCGCCTGCTTCTGGCACGCCAGGTAAACCTAATACTTCTATTGGAATAGAAGGGCCTGCTGCATCAATGGATTTTCCATTCTCATCTGCTATGGCACGCACGCGGCCATAAAAGGAGCCAGCTAAGACGACATCACCATGCTGCAGACAACCGCTTTGCACTAACAAAGACACCACTGGGCCGCGACCTTTATCTAAGCGGGATTCAATAACAACCCCTTTCGCTGGGCCATCGGTAGGAGCAGTCAGTTCAAGAATTTCCGCTTGCAATAAAATAGCATCTAACAAAGCATCAATGCCGGCACCTGTATGTGCAGAGACGGGAATAAAAGGTGTTTCTCCGCCCCAGGCTTCGGGCAGTAATTCTTTTCGCATGGCTAATTCATTGGTGACGCGATCTAAGTCTGCACCTTCTTTATCCATTTTGTTGACGGCGACAATGATAGGTACGCCAGCAGCACGAGCATGATCAATCGCTTCTTCAGTTTGTGGCATCAAACCATCATCAGCAGCCACCACCAAAATAACGATATCGGTACTTTGTGCGCCGCGTGCACGCATAGCGGTAAATGCCGCGTGTCCTGGAGTATCAAGGAAAGTGATCATGCCTTTATCAGTTTGTACGTGATAAGCGCCGATATGTTGAGTAATGCCGCCTGCTTCGCCTGCAGCCACTTTGGCGCGACGAATATAATCGAGCAAACTGGTTTTGCCGTGATCCACGTGACCCATAATGGTTACTACTGGCGCACGAGCCTTGCGATCTTCCGACGATTGTTGATCTGTGTGTTGTTGCGCTAAGGCATGCTCTAAGGCATTTTCGTTGACCAAAGTGTATTTATGGCCAAGTTCTTCAATCACTAAAATAGCTGCGTCTTGATCAATCGGTTGATTGATGGTTGCAACCACGCCCATAGCCATCAGCGATTTCACTAGGCGATGACCTTTAATAGACATCTGGTTAGCGAGATCTGCCACAGTAATTGTGCTGCCCAATTGCACTTCACGCACCATAGGTTGCGTAGGCTGAGTAAAGCCGTGTTGAGCTGAGCCTTTAGGCTTATGCGCTTTGTGTAATTTGGCGGTTGGTTTTCGAATCGTACGGCGTGCGCGTTTTTCTTCCTGCACGATACTTTCTTCAAACGCTTGGCGGACTAAGCGATCTTCGTTATCAACGCTTTCTTCTTCTGGCGCTGCTGCTGGGCGATGCTCTAATTCGGTGGCAATGCGACGGGCTTCTTCCAAGGTGCGTTGGCGGGCTTTTTCTTCCGCTTCAGAACGTAGTTTGCGTTTAGCTTCATCTTCCCGTTTACGCTGTTCTTCTTTCTTGAGGCGTTGTCCATCATCCGGCAATTTAGCGTTCAACAAATCTTTTGCTGAAGCGGTACTTTTACTGGTGCCGACTTTTTTCGCAGTACGCGCTGACTTAGGTGTGTCTATAGGTGATCGTGTAGAGCC
>CAXNEI010000050.1:0-7294 GCA_964201195.1 Gammaproteobacteria bacterium | reverse complement strand
TTGCATGCCGGTAATTTCTAGCACCTTTAACGAAGGTTGCAGCAGGGTCGTCGGTAAAACACTCCAGCCCAAACCAATTTCTGTCAGCATCCGATTGGTTTCCAGATAATTAGTTTCTACGGCAATGCGCAATACGTTGGCTTGCTGTTTAAAATAGCGATTCACAATTTGCCGTGTCACCGTGTCTTGGGTGGGCAAAATCTCTTCATGTTGCAGCAATTGTTTGCGGGTCACTGATTTAAATTGCGCTAAAGGATGATGATGGGCTACTACGCATTGAAGAACATCTTGCCAAAGAATTGTATGTTGAATCGCCGGCAATTGAATTTCTGGCAAAGTCACCACCGCTAATTCTAATTTGCCTTGTAATACTTGCTCGTAGGCTTTTTCCGAATCAGCGAACTGCAAATTCAATTTCACTTGCGGATATTGCTCAGCAAACCGCTGTAAATAATTGGGCAAACGATGTAGGCCAATATGATGACTGGTGCCTAAAGCCAAGACGCCGGAAATAGACGCATGACGATTGGTCATCTGTTTTTTAATATCGATCACTTCTAATAACAAATGCTGTGCACGCGGATAAAGTGCTTGGCCCGCCTCGGTGAGTTGTACCGCACGGCCAATGCGATCAAATAATCGAGTCTTGAGTTGATGCTCAAGCAGCGCAATGCGTTTACTCATCGCCGGTTGCGTGACATGCAGTTGATTGGCCGCAGCAGAGAAAGAGCTTTGGTCTGCTACGGCGAGGAAGGCTTTAAATAGGTCGAGTTCGAGCATAAGTCGGATTCCTGTAGAGTTATAAAATCTCTTTTCCTTGAGGTTTGCTAAAAGTAATTTCCGGGTGAGGATTTCACCGATCACATAGTGATCGTTGAATTTAGGCAGGTCGTTTACGGCCTGCAAAATGAAGCGACCACCACCACAAAATTTTCGCTCCAGAGGAGCAATTCAATCGTCCCTATGGGACGAGGCGTTTTATGAATCTTCTGCAGGCCGTAAACGACCTGCCTAAAGTCAGTAGCCGCTACGCGGCTTTCAAATCTTAATCCGCGTTGTTTTTATGTCTTCATCATATGCTCTTTAGTGTTGGCATTAGGGTTATTGCAGATCCAGCAGTTCATTTATTGGGCCTCAAAGTGAATATAAGTTGTCTAATTTGGTTTGGAGTGAACGGAGTTCTCTTGATCGCGTAGCGATCGTTGAATTTAGGCAGGTCGTTTACGGCCTGCAAAATAGAACGCATAAAAATCTTCTTCGTCCCTGCGGGACGATTGAATTTTTCTCTAGCCCCATAAATAACGCTCATCATATTCAACATCATGTTTATGTAAAAAATCTCGGTATTCCTCTTCAAAGCTTTTTCTTTGATGATGCTTACGTTGATTCTGAATATATTGCACCACTGCTGGTAAGTTAGATTGGCTTACGGTGAAAGCGCTATAGCCTTCCTGCCAAGCAAAATCACTTAGTTCTGGAAATGTTTCATGAATCCACTGAGAAGAATTGCCCTTTAAATATTGAGCAATTTGACTGAGGGAAATAGTGGGTGGGGCCATAACCAATGCATGAATATGGTCATCGTATCCTCCAATCTGTAGTGCGGTCATTTTATGGTGGCGCGCAACGCCACCCATATAAGCCCAAATACGCTGTTCGATTTCTATTTTTAAATAAGGCATGCGATTTTTTGTACTAAAAATAAGATGGTAATGAAGAGAGCTGTAAGTATTTGCCATTTTCGACCTCTTAATGTTGTTTCGTTTGCGCTTCAATCGTCCCGCTGGGACGAGCTTTGATTACACTCTTTTGTGCAGGCCGTAAACGACCTGCCTAAATTCGGCGACTGCTACGCAGTCCTATAACTTCGCATCTTCACATAGTTTGGAATAAGCAAAGCTTTCTTGATCGCGTAGCGATCGTTGGCTGTAGGCGGCTCGTTTACGGCCTGCGCATTATTTGGTTTATTATCCTGCGTGCCAGCCATTTTATATGTATTCCTGTAAGTTATAGAATATATAATAACAATGAATTTGAGTTATTTGAAGGCGTGGCTTATTCTTGCTGCCAAGTCAGTATTTTTAATAGCGGAGGATGAGCTATGTCGGGAAAAACCCTGTACGACAAATTATGGGATGAACATGTGGTGGTGCAGCGCGAAGATGGCAGCGCATTGATTTATATCGATCGGCATTTATTGCATGAGGTGACGTCGCCGCAAGCTTTTTCTGGTTTGAAATTAGCAGGGCGAAAACCTTGGCGTATCGATGCGAATTTGGCGACGCCGGATCACAATGTGCCGACTACTGACCGCGATAAACCTATCGTCGATGAAACCTCGCGAATTCAAGTGCAAACCCTTGATGAAAATTGTGCGGAGTGGGGCATCACCGAATTTAAAATGAATGATATTCGCCAAGGTATTGTGCATGTGATTGGGCCAGAGCAGGGCGCTACTTTACCGGGGATGACGATAGTCTGTGGCGATTCGCATACAGCAACCCACGGTGCTTTTGCTGCGTTAGCGCAAGGTATTGGTACTTCAGAAGTAGAGCATGTGTTGGCGACCCAATGTTTATCACAACAAAAAATGAAAAATTTGTTGGTGAAGGTGAATGGTCATTTACAGCCAGGCGTTTATTCGAAAGATTTAATTTTGGCGATTATCGGCAAAATTGGTACCGCAGGCGGTAATGGTTGCGCGATGGAGTTTGCCGGCGAAGCAATTTCCGATTTAAGCATGGAAGCCCGCATGACCTTATGTAACATGGCCATTGAAGCGGGCGCACGAGTAGGTTTAGTGGCGGTCGATGATAAAACCATTGAGTACGTGAAAGGTCGACCTTTTTCTCCGCAAGGTGAGCAATGGATCGCGGCAGAAAAATATTGGCGTACCCTTGTTAGTGACATGGAGGCGAGTGATGAAAATGCGATGTTTGATATTGTCGTTGAATTAAATGCGGCAGACATTACGCCTTATGTGAGTTGGGGTACTTCACCAGAAATGGTCATTCCAATTAATGAATCATTGCCAGATCCTTTGGCGAAAGGTCACGAAGAAAAACGTGAAGCTTGGCAGCGTGCTTATGAATATATGGGATTGAAACCGGGCATGTCCATGGGTGAGGTGACGCCGGATCGTGTGTTTATTGGTTCCTGCACTAATTCGCGGATTGAAGATTTGCGTATCGCTGCCTCAATCATTAAAGGCCGAAAAAAATCACCGAAAGTGAAGCAGGTTTTGGTGGTGCCCGGTTCGGGTTTAGTCAAACAACAAGCGGAAGCGGAAGGTCTCGATAAAATTTTTATCGCGGCGGATTTTGAATGGCGCGAACCTGGATGTTCTATGTGTTTGGCGATGAATGCCGATCGTTTGCAAGATAAAGAACATTGCGCGTCTACCTCGAATCGAAATTTTGAGGGGCGACAAGGCTATGGTGGGCGCACTCATTTAGTCAGTCCTGCTATGGCAGCTGCTGCAGCGATTGCCGGAAAATTTGTTGACGTGAGGGAGTTTATTTGAACTCCCCCCAGCCCCCTCTTTATCAAAGAGGGGGAGTTATTACAGAGGTATTTTTAAGATGAAACCCTTTACTACTTTAACCGGTATCGTCGCGCCGTTAGATCGTGCGAATGTCGATACCGATCAAATTATTCCTAAGCAATTTTTAAAATCCATTGCGCGTACTGGATTCGGCCAGAATTTATTTGATGAGTGGCGTTATCTCGATGAAGGTCAGCCAGGCCAGGATTGCAGTAACCGACCAAAAAATTCGGATTTTATTTTAAATCAACCGCCTTATGATCAAGCGCAGATTTTATTAACGCGACGTAATTTCGGTTGTGGTTCCAGTCGAGAACATGCGCCGTGGGCTTTACTCGAGTTTGGTTTTCGCTGTGTGATCGCGCCGAGTTTTGCGGATATTTTTTATAACAACTGTTTTAAAAATGGAATTTTGCCGATTATTTTATCGGAAGCGCAAATTGAATCTTTATTTCAGCAGGTGTTAGCCCATAAGGGCGAAAAATTTTCGGTGGATTTAGCCAAGCAAGTGCTAACTTTTGGTGTCGGCGAGAAAATTGCCTTTTCAGTGGATGGTTTTTATAAAGAGCGTTTATTGAAAGGGTTGGATGATATTGGTATTACGCTAGAGCAAGCTGATGCGATTCGGGTTTATGAAGAGAAGCGGAAAATAGAGCGGCCTTGGTTGTTTAGTAGGGTGTAATAAGCGTAGCGCATTACACCAGAAAACTGGCGCAATACGCGAGTACGCTATTACGCCCTACAGGTTAAATAAATAGTTAGAGGAAAACATGGCAAAAATTTTACTACTCCCCGGCGATCACATAGGTCCGGAAATTATGGCAGAAGCGGAAAAAATTCTGCATTTTCTCAATGAGAAAATGACATTAGGATTAACTTTCGAGCAAGGTTTATTAGGCGGCGCTGCCTATGAAGTGTATGGTGAACCTTATCCTGAAAAAACTCAGCAGCAAGCTTTAGCAGCCGATGCGATTTTACTGGGCGCAGTCGGTGGGCCAGAATGGGATAATATCGAACGCAGTAAACGACCTGAGCGTGGTTTATTGGGCATTCGCGCGCATTTAAATTTATTTGCTAATTTGCGCCCAGCCTTGTTATATCCCTCATTGGCTGATGCTTCTACCTTGAAAAAAGAAATTGTCGCTGGCTTGGATATTTTAATTGTCCGTGAATTAACCGGTGGTATTTATTTTGGTGAGCCACGGGGAATTCGTACTTTGCCCAATGGTGAGCGCCAAGGTTATAACACAGATGTATACAGCGAAAGTGAAATTCGTCGTATTGCGCATGTAGCCTTTCAATTAGCACAGCAACGCGATAAGCGTGTGTGTTCAGTGGATAAAGCTAATGTATTAGAAGTCACTGAGCTGTGGCGCGAAGTGGTTACTCAAGTAGCGCAAGAATATCCTGACGTACAATTGAGTCATATGTATGTGGATAACGCAGCAATGCAATTGATTCGCGCACCAAAACAATTTGATGTGATGGTGACGGGTAATTTATTCGGCGACATTTTATCGGATGCAGCAGCTATGCTCACCGGCAGTATTGGTATGTTGCCTTCCGCTTCTTTGGATGCCAACAATAAAGGTTTATATGAACCTTGCCATGGTTCGGCACCAGATATTTCTGGTCAAGGCTTGGCTAATCCGTTGGCGACTTTATTATCGGTTGCAATGATGTTGCGTTATTCGTTGAAATTAGAAAAACCTGCAGCACTGATTGAATCTGCTATTCAGCAAGTGTTGGAGGCGGGCATTCGCACTAAAGATATTGCAGAAGCTAACAAAGCCTTTGTATCGACCCAACAAATGGGCGATGCCGTCTTAATGAAATTGAAAGAATTACTTTGAAAAAACCATTTTAAGAGGAATGACTATGAAAACTTATGATATTGCTGTTGTTGGTGCTACCGGTGCAGTGGGCGAAACCATGTTGTCTATTTTGGAGCAACGAAAATTTCCGGTTGGTAAAGTTTATGCGTTAGCGAGTTCTCGTTCTGCGGGAAAAAGAATTGGCTTTAATGATCAATCGATTAAAGTAGAAGATCTATCCACCTTTGATTTTTCGAAAGTACAAATTGGTTTATTTTCTGCGGGCGGTTCTGTTTCTGCGGAATATGCACCGAAAGCAGCAGCGGCAGGTTGCGTAGTCATCGATAACACTTCGCATTTTCGTTATGACAGCGATATTCCCTTAATTGTGCCTGAGGTTAATCCAGAAGCATTAGCGCAATATAAAATCCGCAATATTATTGCGAATCCCAACTGTTCTACCATTCAAATGTTGGTTGCCTTGAAGCCAATTTATGATGCGGTGGGTATTGAGCGGATTAATGTGTGTACCTATCAAGCGGTGTCTGGCACGGGCATGAGCGCTATTTCTGAATTAGCAGAACAGACGGTGCAATTATTAAATGGTCAGCCTATTGCTGAGCCTAAGGTGTATCCGAAACAAATTGCTTTTAATGTGCTGCCACAAATTGACGTGTTTCAAGAAAATGGCTACACCAAAGAAGAAATGAAAATGGTGTGGGAGACCCGCAAAATTTTCTCTGATGAATCCATCCAAGTGAACCCGACTTGTGTGCGGGTGCCGGTATTTTATGGTCACTCGGAAGCCGTGCATATTGAAACCCGCGATAAAATTTCTGCGTCGGCGGTACGTGAGTTGTTAGCTGTTGCCCCAGGCATAAAAATATTAGATGACAGGCAAAATGGTGGCTATCCAACTGCAGTCACTGAAGCGGCAAGTGGAGATTTCACTTGGGTGAGTCGAATTCGTGAAGATATTTCTCATCCTAGGGGTATAAATTTATGGGTTGTTGCCGATAACCTTCGCAAAGGTGCTGCACTTAATAGTGTTCAGATTGCTGAAATGTTGATAAAGCAGTATCTGTAACCAATACTGTATATCAATCGCAGTTCAAGATGCGCAGTGATGAATTTAACTCCCCCTGCCCCTCTTTAAAAAAGAGGGGGGTTCGCTTCATTTTCCCCCTCTTCAGATGAAGAGGGGGTTAGGGGGAGTTTGATTAAAGTTCACATCTTCGGTGTGACTGGTATATTGCTTATCTTGATTCAAGATATTTTGATTGATCACAGGAAATGAAGTAATGGAAGGAGCGACAGAATGAAAATGCGCAAGTTAACCCTCATGTTGATGTTGGCAGGATGTTCAGCAGTTACAGTGAATGCCTATGCTTTAAGTTTGGGTGAAGCAGACCTGGAATCTTATTTAGATCAACCGCTGGAAACTGCTATTCCATTGCTGCAAGTGAGAGACCTCAACGCACAGGAAATTCTGGTTAACTTAGCGTCGCAGGAAGATTTTGATAAGGCAGGTATTGAACGCGCTGCTTTATTATCTAATTTAAAATTCCAAGTGACCGTTGAGCCTGGTAAAGAAATTGGTACGCTGCGCATTTTCACCACGCAACCGATTAAAGAACCTTACCTGAATTTTTTAGTCGATGTGCATTGGCCGTCCGGCCATTTAGTGCGTGAATATACTTTATTAATGGATCCGCCTGCGGATGCTAATCTTTCAACGCCTACTGCGAAGATAGAAGTAACAGCGCCTCAGCCGGCGGTTATTGTGCCTGATACCTCTTCTCCTGTCGTTGTTCCTGCTCCTGCAATGGAAACCACAAATCCATCGGTGAAGCCATTAGTTTTAGAGCGATCAGCATCAGACGTTGCCCCCGTTCAGCGTCCTAAAGTGCATGCGACGCTTGCTCGTCGTCGCGTC
>CAXNEI010000049.1:0-7311 GCA_964201195.1 Gammaproteobacteria bacterium | reverse complement strand
CTACTGGTGAGCCAGGTTGTGAGTCGGCAGTCGGTGTGCTGTTATGGTGGGTAATTGATGGCTCATTCATATAGCTTGCTGTGCGTGATTCTCCCCATCTGGTGTCGGCATCATCGCCAAAAAAGTTGTCATCGAACTCCAAACGGGGTTCCGCATCGTGGCCTTTGTGGTGAGACTGCATAAAGGAGCGCTCTTCTTCGGCATAGCTCTGATGTTTGCGTTGCATATTCTGATCTGCTTGTTCTGCATAATGCTGTGTCTGCAAATCAATTGGGGTGGCACGTTGGAGGCGACTAGTTTGGTATGGGGCGGTTAAATTGCTAGCAGATTCCCAAGCAGTAGGGGGCGGCGGTCTTCTCGATTGAGCGTGGGAGAGAAGCGACTGTTGTGATGATTCGGCTCTGGGTAGCAATTCGAATGATTGTGTGCGACTGCTAATAGTGAATTCTCGATGAGACATCGTCTTTAACCTTTCTTAGCTATGATATGTTCTGAAAAATGTATTTATTAGCAATTCTTCCGGGCTCGGCCAGTGTATCGAAGGGTTGTTGGATTGTCGATATTGTTTGAAAAATAAGCGGGTAGTTTTTTGTAGTGGTGCGTTGTCTGAAAGTGTGAATTATTCAAACGCCCCCCAGCCCCCTCTTCATCTGAAGAGGGGGGGGTAAAAACGAAACTCCCCTCTTTTTTAAAGAGGGGTTGGGGGAGTTAAATTAGGGGTAATTAACTACCTCGCCTTCTCCATATAGCGAAAAAATTCGCCCTTAGGATCTACCACCAACAGATCTTGCGGTTTAGAGAAGCTACTTCGATAGGCTGATAGGCTGCGATAAAAAGCATAGAAGTTTTTATCGGCGTTATAGGCTTTGGCGTAGATGTTGGCCGCTTGTGCATCGCCGGTACCGCGAATGGCTTCTGCATCGCGATAGGCTTCGGCTTCAATGATTCGTACTTGGCGATCGGCATCAGCGCGAATACCTTCGGCTAATTCTTTACCCCGCGATCTATGTTCATTAGCCTCTTGTTCCCGTTCTGCGCGCATTCGGCTGTACACCGCGCCGCTAACACTAGAAGGCAACTCAATTTTTTTCACCCGAATATCGATGACTCGAATACCTAGCTCAGCTACGGTGCGTTTGTTCACATCGGTTGTTAGGTCTGTGGTTAAGGTTTCTCGTGCGCCGGAAACCACGTCGTCCACAATGCGCTCACCGAATTTATTGCGCAGGCCTTCATTAATCCGTGGCCTTAATAAATTCTCCGCATTTTCCAATAAGCCACCGGTAGCGGTGTAGAATTTTTCCACATTATTGATGCGCCAGATAATGAAAGAATCCACGATCAGACGTTTTTTCTCTTGGGTAATATATTCTTCCGAGAGTAAATTCAGCGCGATGGCGCGGGCATCAAAATGCCGTATTTGATCGACAAAGGGAATTTTAACGCCGAGACCTGGCGGTAAATTGGTTTCTACAATACGGCCAAAGCGCAATTTCACCGCATATTCCGATTGCTTGACGGTATAAAATGCATTAGACGCAACTAATAATAAAGCGATAACAACAGATAAAAGTGTATTAAGTGTGAGCTTCATTTTAACGATCTCCCCGACCAAAACGATTAGGCTCTAGGTTGGGCGCGGTTGCTTGCGCAGGCGTTGGTTTTTCAACCGGTGAAATCAGCGGCGTTTTTGCCTGTTCCTCACCGGCGGGTTTCATTAATTTATCCAGCGGTAAATACAGCATGTTGTTGCCTTTGGTGGAAACCATCACTTTGGAGGATTTAGATAATACGGATTCCATGGTTTCTATATAAAGCCGTTGGCGCGTTACTTCGGGTGCGCGTTGATATTCTACTAACAAGCGTGAGAAGCGGATCGCTTCACCTTGTGAGCGAGAGATCACTTCTTGCCGATAGGCTTCTGCTTCCTCTCGTTGCCGAGTGGCGTGACCGCGGGATTCAGGAATCACCGCATTAGCGTAGGCTTGCGCTTCATTTTTTAAGCGTTCTTCATCTTCTTTGGCTTTCACCACGTCATCAAACGCCGCTTTGACTTCATTAGGTGGATGGGCATCTTCAATATTCACTTTGGTGACTTCAACGCCCGCAGAGTAAGCATCTAAGTAATTCTGGGTTCTTTCTCGTACTTGTTGCGCAATAGCATGACGGCCTTCGGTAATGACGTTATCCATATCTTCGCCGCCCACCACATAGCGTAAGGCGCTTTCAGTAGATTGTGCTAGGGTGCCCAGCGGGTCTTGAATTTTCAACACGAAATTTTTCGGATTGATCACGCGGTATTGCACTTCGACTTTGATGTCGACGATATTTTTATCTTGGGTAAGAATGGTGGCGCCATGGGAATGCGTGCGAACCCGTTCGGTATTTACCTTTTCAATGGTGTCGATAAAGCGCGGACGCCATTGTAATCCTGCGCCTACCAAGCCGTGGAATTTGCCAAAGCGCAGCACGACTGCTTGTTCTGCTTGTTGCACGCTATAAATACCGGAGACAAACCAGAGGACGACTAAGGCGCCTAGCACAACCGTGAGGATGGATCCGCTGGAATTATTCGTTTTTCCAGGGCCAGCGCCGTTCGGTTTTTTGCCGCTAAATAGCTGCTTGAGTTTATTTTGGAGTTTTTTCAATGCTTCGTCGAGATCGGGCGGACCTTGACGATTGCCTTGCCAGGGATTTTTCGGTTTATCACCACTATTTTTGGGGCCGCCATCTTTGGGTTCGTTCCAAGACATAAAAAGTATCCGCTATGCAAAAAAGAAGGTGAACTCTACCACAGGCTATTCGGTAGGACGATACTCGATTGTTTGCGAATCCAGATTGAATTTCTTCAATAACTGCTGAAAATCGCTGTGGGGTAATTTGACTGCCAAAATAATTTGTCCTGTATCTAGTTGAGTTTCTTTTTCTACGGCGCGCTGAGCGTAGAGTTCAGCGCGTAGATGGCCGTGTTGCGGTTCTAATAACAGCTTCTTTTGAAATAACAGCGGGCCTAAAGTTTCGCTGATGGCTTGCAGTAATAATTCTATGCCGGCGCCCGTGTGCGCAGACAGCCAAACACGAATGGGTTTGCCTTCGTCGTTGCGTTCGATGCGCGGGACTAACTCTTCGGCTTGGTCGATTTTGTTATAGATCTCTAATCGAGGCACGTCATCGGCTTCTATTTGTTCCAGCACATCTTCCACGTGGGATTTTAAATCCTCTTTATCAAGAGCGGTCACATCAATCACATGGAGTAATAAATCTGCTTCGCGGGATTCTTCCAGAGTGGCATTAAATGCGCTGACCAGATGATGCGGTAATTGACGCACAAAGCCTACGGTGTCGATGACGACCAGGGCGCCAACACCAGGCAAAATAATTTGCCGATAAGTAGGGTCGAGAGTGGCGAATAATTTATCTTCCGCCAATACATGAGATTGGGTGAGTTGATTAAATAAAGTGGATTTTCCCGCATTGGTATAACCCACTAGAGAAACGGTGGGCGTGCCAGCTTTTTTCCGTGATTGACGGCCTTGATCTCTTTGTTTGCGGACTTTTAATAAGCGGCGATGAATCGCTTGAATGCGGCCTTTAATTAATCGGCGATCGGTTTCTAATTGAGTTTCACCGGGGCCCCGTAAACCAATACCGCCTTTTTGGCGTTCTAAGTGGGTCCAGCCGCGGACTAATCGAGTGGATAAATATTGTAGTTGCGCTAATTCGACTTGGAGTTTGCCTTCAAAGCTGCGGGCTCGTTGGGCGAAAATATCGAGAATCAATCCTGTGCGATCGAGTACGCGACATTTCAAAATAGCTTCGAGATTTCTTTCTTGGGCAGGCGAGAGGCTGTGATTGACTATAACCAGCTGAGCTTGATGTTGTTCTACTTGCTGATGAATTTCTTCGACTTTACCTGAGCCGACTAAATATTTAGCAGAGAGAGTGGAGCTGCGGCTAACAACAAGCGCCACAGGATTCGCGCCAGCAGAGCTAGCCAATAATTGGAATTCAGTGAGATGCTCAGCATCCCACTGATTAGACTGCGCTAGGTGAACAAGAACAGCATTTTCACCCGAGGCAGGACGTTCAAACAATTCCATGGTTATACCCTTCCCGAATGATCTTTAGGGTTTGTTGTCATCGCTCCTCACCCCGGTCACATAGGAAATACTATGCTCCTGGGGCTTCGTCACTCGACGGCCGCCCCTAAAAACCATTCGCTTTGGGTATAAATACGGCGCTGGTCTAAAAACGTGACGAGCGCAGCCAAAGTTTTTAAGCGTCGTAGTCAAAATCCATGTCATCATCGTCCATCATCTCAGCGTCACCATTGCCATTACCCACAACAGGTTCTGTCGTAGTGCGTGGATTTCTTGCAGGTACCACAGTAGAGATCGCGTGTTTATAGACCATTTGATTCACGGTGTTGCGGAGCAATACTACATACTGATCAAAGGATTCGATTTGACCTTGTAGTTTAATTCCGTTGACTAAAAAAATAGAAACGGGAATTCGCTCTTTACGCAGCGCGTTCAAAAAAGGGTCTTGTAGTGATTGCCCCTTCATCATGACTGTATCTCCTAAAAAGTACGGTAACTATTCATCGGCACGAGAAATAGTGTGAGTACACATAACATAAGAAAAAAACGATTAGACTCTCTGTCCTCGCGCGGCTCAATGAGGGCGAGCGGAGTGAGTTTCAAGCCAATCATTCAGACTTTTAACAGAGCGCTGCAAATCAGCAGGTGAGGTGGAATCAATCCACTCTACATCAGGCCAGCTTCGTAGCCAGGTAAATTGACGTTTAGCTAGTTGGCGAGTGGCTGCAATGCCTTTCTCCACCATAGAGGGGTAATCATATTCACCCTCTAAATAAGACCACACCTGGCGATAACCTACTGAACGAATAGCAGGTAAATCAGGTGTTAAATCTCCGCGGTGATGTAAGGTTTCTACTTCTGCCACAAATCCCTTGGCTAACATATTCTCATACCGAGCTTCGATGCGTTGATGCAATACCTGTCGATCAGGCGGTGCTACTGCAAAAGCCGCTGCATTATACGGAAAATGCTCTGAAGATGCTTTATGCATTAACGCATTTTGGGATTTTTTTTGCGTTTCTAGCAGAGCCGACAAAGGAATTCCAGTAATTGTGTGCACTTCGAGTGCTCGTTGAATCCGTTGAGCGTCATTGGGATGCAAACGCGCAGCAGTAATAGGATCAACTTTTTGCAATTCTGCATGCACAGCTGCCCAGCCTTGTTCCGCTGCTAATGCTTCAATGCTGCGTCTGACGGATAAATCTGCGCTGGGTAAAGGCGCTAATCCTTCTGCCAAGGTTTTGAAATAAAGCATAGTGCCGCCGACTAACAAAGGAATCCGGCCTTTACTATGAATATCAGCAATTTCTCGCAGTGCATCTTGTTGAAAATCGTAGGCAGAATAAGGTTGAAGCGGATCACGAATATCAATCAATCGATGCGGGGCTGTGCGTTGTTCTTCCGCGCTGGGTTTTGCGGTGCCAATATCCAAGCCGCGATAGACTTGGGAAGAATCCACGCTGATAATTTCTAGCGGAAAATGTTTTAACCATTCGAAAGCAAGGGCAGTTTTTCCACCAGCGGTGGGGCCCATTAAAAAAATAACTGGTAGCACTTAACGTCCTCTTAAAAATAAAGCATCTAATTCTTTGAGTGATTGCGCCAACCAAGTGGGTCGACCATGGTTGCATTGACCGCTTCTTTCGGTTTGCTCCATTTGACGCAATAGGGCATTCATTTCATCTAACGTGAGTCGTCGGTGGGCGCGAATGCTGGTATGACAAGCGAGTGTGCTGAGTAATTCATTGATGTGTTGTTCAATGCGCTGACTCTCGCCGTATTCTTGCAAATCAGATAATACGTCGCGGATGAGTGCAGCAATATCCGCGTCTCTGAGTAATGCAGGCACTTGCCGAACAATCAAAGACTGCGGCCCTGATAATTCAATGACAAAACCTAATTGTTCAAAGACTGATTGATGCGCTTCCACCGATTGAGTTTCTGTTTCACTCACTGAAATGCCTACTGGAATCAGTAATGGTTGAGAGACAAATTTTTGTTGTTGCCAAGCGGTTTTTAATTGTTCGTAGATAATGCGTTCATGAGCAGCGTGCATATCAACAATCACTAAACCTTGTTCATTTTGCGCAATAATATAAATACCGTGGAGTTGTCCTAAGGCATAACCTAAAGGAGGTGTGGCAGATTGATTAGAAGTATCTAACACCTCATTGACTGCGGACGGCTTTAGTAATTCGCCGTAAATCGATAGGCTTTCTTTAATGTGCTGGGGCATAGCTACCGTAGGCAGTGGCATTTGATAGGTCATCGCCTTTGCCATTGTATCCGAGGCGGTGTTGCCATCGCTCCTCACCCCCCCTTTAATAACAGGTAGAGAGCCATAGGAAATACTATGCTCCTGGGGATTCGATCGCTCGGCGCCTTGCCTCAAATCCAATGGCTGTGGCGACGATAACGATGTTCCCGGTCGAATATCTGCCAAGGCTTTATGTAAGCTAGAAAATAAAAAATCATGTACTTGTCGTTGCTCGCGAAAGCGTACTTCGTGTTTGGTGGGATGGACGTTAACGTCCACTTGCTTGGGATCCAATTCTAAAAATAAAACATAAGCGGGATGGCGCGCTTGATAGAGCACATCTTCATACGCGCGACGCACAGCATGGCTAATTAATTTATCGCGTACGATACGACCATTGACATAAAAATATTGCAAATCGGTTTGGCTGCGACTGAAAGTAGGTAAACCCACCCAGCCCCATAAACGATATTCGCGAATAGTAACGTCAATAAAGAGGGAGTTTTCCACAAAATGGGTGCCGCAGACTTGTGCTAGGCGGCGTTCTTGATGCAGTTGATCCAATGCGGGTTTTGTTTGTAATAATGAACGACCCTCATGTTGCAGATGAAAGCCGACAGAAAAACAACTTAAGGCTAAGCGTTTTACACATTGCTCTATGTGATTTAATTCGGTTTTTTCGCTGCGCAAAAATTTACGGCGAGCGGGCGTATTAAAAAATAAATCGCGCACATCTATTGTCGTGCCTTGCTGGTGTGCTTGCGCTTCAATGATGGGTTCTAATACATTGCCTTCTAAATGCACTGACCAGCCAGCGCCCGACTGATTATCGCTAGAGGAAAGGGTTAAGCGTGAAACAGAACTAGTGCTGGCGAGTGCTTCGCCGCGAAAGCCTAAGCTTGCGATGCCTTCTAAATCTGCCAGCTGAGTAATTTTGCTCGTGGCATGGCGACA